>JBLJBD010000220.1:0-2670 GCA_047637815.1 Anaerovoracaceae bacterium | reverse complement strand
GATTTAAGCTGTCCCGGCACGATTCAATCACATCCTTTGCGGTAACTGCCCTGGGAAACAGATGGCGGGACATCCGGTTGGCGGCAGTGGTATAGAAGCTGTTGCCGGAAAAGAATTCCCGGGGGCTGTTGACGGTGATGATGCTCCCGTCAAAAAACATAGCGCAGGTATCCCCGTAGCGACAGCAAAATTCAATATCATGGGATACCATGATGATGGTGGTTCCCCGTTCTTTCAGGCGATGGAAGATTTCTCCCAGGCTTTCCTTAAAGAAATTGTCGATGCCTTTGGTGGGCTCATCCAAAAGAAGAATGTCCGGTTCCAGCAGGAGAACCTTGGCCAGAGCGGCCCGCTGCTGTTCTCCGCCACTCAAGTCGTAGGGATGGTAATCCAGCAGATCCTGGATTTCGACCAGGCGAGCCATTTCTTCCATCTTTTCCAGCTGCTCACTCTTTGACAGATTTGACACCCCTGAGAAAATTTCCAGCAGATCCTCCCGGACCGTCATTTCCACGAAAAGGGCCTGGGGATCCTGGGGAAGCATGCAAACCTTTCCTTCCATCTTCAACTTCCCTCGAAGAGGCTTTCGCAGACCGGCCATCAGGCCAAGGGCTGTCGTCTTTCCGGTTCCGTTCCCTCCCACAATGGCGTAGAGCTCTCCCCTCCGAACCTGAAGAGAAAGATCCTTGATCACCGGTTCCTCCTGACGATGATAGGAAAACCACACCTCGGACAAGGCTACCGATAAGTCATCATTCTTCCGATTTTTTTCAGTCCGCTGGGTTTCTGGTTGATCTTCCTTATGGGGACCAGCCACGTCCATGGGTTTCGTCCGGTCTTCCAGCAATTTGTTCAGATACTGGCGTCCTTCCCGCACCGTGATGGGACAGAGAAGCTCCCGGCGGAATCCATCTTCATAGAGCTGGGAATAGACCCGAAGAGGGGTAGGCATGGAATAGAACATGGGGTGCTTTCGGCTGAATAGGACCGCCCCCGCATTATCCGGAATATCGTCCACCAGAACTTCTCCCTGATCCAGCACCACCACCCGGTCCGCCATGGGGATCACTTCCTCCAGGCGGTGCTCCGACAAGATCACCGTAGTACCGATCTCCCGGTTGATTTTTTTCACGGTATCCAGAAACTCGCTGGCCGCAATGGGATCCAGCTGGGAAGTGGGCTCGTCCAGGATTAGCACATCCGGCTGCATGACCATGACCGCTGCCAGGTTCAGCAGCTGCTTCTGGCCCCCGGAAAGCTCTGTGACGTCCTTTCGGTACCAGGTCTGGATGCCAAAAAAACTGGCCATTTCCGCTACCCGGAGCCGGATGGTCCGGCTGTCGTAACCCAGGCTCTCCAGTCCGAAGGCCAGTTCATGCCAGACCTTGTCCGTCACCAGCTGGTGATCCGGATTCTGCAACACATAGCCGATGCCTTCCGTTTCCTGGCGATGGGACAAGTCCCGGATCGGTACCCCATAGAAGGAGATTTCCCCCTGCCGGGCTCCATGGGGAGTCAGGGAAGGCTTTAGATGCCGGAGCAAGGTACTCTTGCCGCTGCCGGATTTTCCGCACAGGACAATAAATTCACCCTGCTGGACCTGAAGATCAATTCCCGAAAGACAAGGCTTCTGCCGGTCCGGATAGGTGAAGGTCAAATTTTTTATTTCAAAGGGCAGCTTGGCCAAAGGCGTCTCCTTCCTTTCTGGTTCCGTTTCGATCTGTTGTTTCTCCTGGGTCGTTGCCTTCCAGTCGTTTCCACTTCCAGCTTTCTGCCAAACCCATCAGCAGGGGCGCCAGACAAAAGGCTCCGTAGGCAATCGTTCCGGCGATTCCGAATCCCCCCAGAAGGGGAATTTGAAGAAAGGGAAAATAGTTCATGGTTCCCGCCCCTTGGAATCCTGCAGCCCCTACCAAGATCAGCAGCAGACCCAAAACAAGGGCCCGGTTCCGATCCCGGGAATCAAACCGGTACAGGGCATAACTGGACCTGCCGGGAAGGCCGTAGCCCCGGGCTTTCATGGAGTCGGCCGTATCGATGCCGTTTTCCAGGGCCCAGGTCACCATGATGGAGAGAATCTTCATGCCGCTTTTGATCCGCTGCAGGAGCCCTGCTTTTTCCCCGAATCTTCCGATGGCCTTCTGACCTCCGGCGATGACCCGGATCTGAGCCCGGAACTTAGGGATGAACCGAAGGATCATAGCGAAGATCAAAGAGAGCCCCGGCATCAGTTTCCCAAAGAGATGAATCAGTTTATCCGATGTGATGACCGCATTATAGCAGGAGAACCACAAAAGGATGCAGCCGAACATCATGCCGGTAGCGATCCCATAGGCAATAGATTCCGCCGTAATCGGGTTATCCCGAAAATAAAACAGGATGGTCATTCCCTGGTGATTGAACAGGGGATTGACTAAAGAAGAGACCACCATCACCGGGAGCACGAAGCCGGCAAAAAACACCAGAGCTTTTCTCCCTTTGAGAAAAAGGGAATAAAGGAATGCTCCCCCAAAGGACAGGACCATCCAAAGGGGGTGCAGGAAAATCATACTGAATACCACCATGACCATAAAATAGGTGAAGGTGATGACGGGATGGGAGGACCCGAAACTATCGGTCGCTGTTCTGTTCATTCCAGTCTCCTCCGATGTCCCGGCCCAGATCACAGGT
>JBLJBD010000219.1:0-2141 GCA_047637815.1 Anaerovoracaceae bacterium | reverse complement strand
AGGGCCGTGAATCCGATGGATATGGCTTCGGGGACCCAGCCGGAGGTGGCGGTAAAGGTGACCCCTTTCAAACAGTATACCACCAAAAGGCCGATAGCGGCATAGGGAAGTGTCTGCCCCAGATAGGTGATAACCGAGTGCTCGGATTTGGGGGTGCGGAATAATATAAAAGGAAGAAACCGGGTAATGACCGTTCCCAGGGTCATGGCTCCCATGATGATCAAGGTCTGAGTAGTGGTTAAAGGCACTGGATTTCCTCCTCGCTCTTTTCTGGTTCCGGAATGGGACCGCGAATCTGTTTCTTGAATAGGATCAGCAGCAGGATGATGCCGATCATGGCCGGAATGATGAATCGGTCTGGCCCGAACAGAATCAGGCAGGCTGCCGTGCTGAACAGGCCGATCAGAGCAGGCTTGTGGTTGGGATGAGCCTTCCACTGACTGGTAAAGATGACCACGAACAGGGCGGTCAGCACGAAATCCAATCCCTTGGTGTTGAAGGTGATCATGGATCCCATCAGTCCCCCGAGAACGCTTCCGGTAATCCAGTATAGCTGGTGGAGGGCGGTGATGGAGAACCGGAACCATTTTACATTGACCCCTTCCGGCGGGGTGGTGGCGCAGATGACGGAAAAGGTTTCGTCACAGAGGCCATAGATCAGATAGGGCTTCAGTTTGCCCATATCCTTGTACCGTTCCAGCATGGAAATGCCGTAAAACAGGTGCCGGGCATTGATCATCAAGGTCATGAAGAAGGCATACAGGGGATTGAAGGCAGAGGTCAGAAAAGTGACCCCCACAAACTGGGCGGATCCCGCCAGGACGATGAGGCTGAATAAAAAAGACCAGCCGGGACCGTAGCCCTTGCTGTCCATCAGCATGCCGTAAGCCATCCCGATAAAAAGAAAGCCGGTCAGGATTGGAATGGTATGGGGAAAGGCGGCTTTCAGAGCTTTTTTAAATTCATGCACTAGAGACCCTCCTCTTCCACCGGTAAGTAGGTGCTGTGCTTCTCGACCCCCATGACCATGCTGGTGACAGCACTGCTGACGGTGCTGCTTTTCATCAGAGAATCAATGAGAAAATTCCGATAGCTTTCCATGTTGCGGGAGACGATTTTCAGCAGAAAATCGTGGCTGCCCGTCAAGGAATAACACTCTTGAATCTGAGGGTATCTGCTGATATCCTTTAAGAAAGCGGCGATGGTATCCCTATTCAGTGGGGACAGGTTGATCAGCACAAAGGCAGTGACTTCCATACCCAGTTTTTTTTCATCGACCAGGGTGGTGAAGCCGGTGATCACGCCGGACTCTACCAGGTTTTTCGTCCGGGCCAGGCAAGCGGAAGGGGAAAGGCCGATCTGCTTCGACAGATCCAGATTGGAAATGGAGCTGTCCTGCTGAAGCTCCTTCAGAATTGCCCGGTCTATTTTATCCAGATGGATGGACATATGGATTCCTCCTTTTGTTTTTTTATTTATTAGGAAATAAATTTTTAGCATATGGCATTCTAACATGTTATATGCGGCATGTAAAGGTATGTTCAAAATAATATGCGAATATAGGAGAAATTATATGAATAATATTCCGAAATACACCCTGTGGCGGTCAGCGGATGCTGTTTTGCTGGAAATCGAAGGGTTGCTGGCAGGGATGGCAGAACTGATAAAAATGGAAGCGAAAGGAGATCTGCAGGGAAGGAACCAGAATCAAGTTCGGGTTCAAGCCTGGCATGCCATGGCAGAAGCTTCCTTCGCCATCGAGGGTATGGAGCTGGATGAGGAAGCAGAAAAGGTTTACCGGTTGCTGCCGGAACTGGATCCCTTTTCCGTTGGCGACATAAAAAAAGCCCATCGGTTGATGATGGGAAACCAGTTGGAAGGAGCCGGAACTTTTCGCAGAGAGGAAGCGGGCATCTTTGACGGGGAAGAGATGATTTACCGGGCTGGGGATTATGAAGAAATTCCCCATCGATTGGAAGATTTGCTTTCTTGGACCCGGGATTCCAAAGAGCATCCCTTAATTAAAAGTTGCGTTTTCCACTATGAATTTGAAGCCATCCACCCTTTCTCAGACGGAAACGGACGGATGGGACGGTTATGGCAGACCCTTCTCCTTGCCCATTGGAACCCGGTTTTCTTCC
>JBLJBD010000218.1:0-7110 GCA_047637815.1 Anaerovoracaceae bacterium | reverse complement strand
GTCCGGTTCATGTCCACCCTCTTCTTTGAAGCGGACCGGGCAGTACTGAAGCAGGGAGGACAGGGAATCCTGAATTTTGTCGGGGATGCTCTGGGCCAGATCGAACCCCACATCAAGTTCATCCGAATCGACGGACATACGGCGGAAGCAGCGCCGGGGACCAGTACGGTAGACGACCGGCTCCTGTCCACGGACCGGGCCAATGCGGTCCTCAAATATTTAGAAACCAACTACATCGATGACCCGGCCAAGCTTTTGGCCGTAGGCTACGGCATGTACCGGCCCGTATCCCCCAATGATACCGAAGCAAACCGGGCCAAGAACCGGCGGGTGGAAATCCTGATTGCCAAGTCGGACAGCCTCCAGGATGAGCTGGATAAGATCTATGACCTGGCCGACGGAGTCCCGGAAGAAGCCCAGTAAATGAATAAGTTACAAGGAAAGACAGATTGGAGTACCGCGGATGAGTGAAATCCTTTCACAAAGTCAGATCGACAGCCTTCTGAGCAGCTTGCTTTCAGGAAACAAGGAAAGCGAGCCCCAGGAGCAAATTGCCGGTAAAAAAATTAAAGATTACGACTTCCGAAGTCCCAAACTGTTTACCCGGGAGCAACTGAAGCTGCTGTACAGCATCTACGAAAATTACGCCAGGATTCTGTCCTCCCATATCACCGGGTTGCTGCAGACCTACACCCTGGTGGAAATCGTGGAAGTAGAAGAACAGCAGTACCATGAGTTCAACAACGCTCTGCCGGATTCGGTCCTCATGGGCATCGTGGACTTTGACATGCAGCAGGACAGTCATGGAGAAGACCTGATCCTCATGGATTTCGGCAAGGACATCGGATTCTGCGCCATCGACCGGCTGTTGGGAGGAGTGGGCAAGCCTTTGAAAGAAGACCGGGAGTACACGGAAATCGAGTCCGCCATCCTGGAACATGTGATTCGGGGGATGGTCCATCTGATGAAGAACGTGTGGTCTGACTATGTGGAAGCTGCCCCCAAGCTAATGAAGCTGGAAAGCAATGCCCGAATCCTTCAGGGTATCAGCGCTGACGAAAATGTGGTCATCGTGGTCATGAGCATCCTGGTCAATGACACCCAGGGCAAGATCACCATCTGTATTCCGGCGGTGACCCTGGATACCATTTTTAAGAAAAAGAATGCCCAGACCAAGAAAAACGTCCGCCGGGGAGACCTCCTTTCCGAAGCTCAGCGAAAAGCGGCCATCATGGATGAAATCCATAAGACGGAGCTGGAGCTCACAGGAGTACTGGGGACGGCGGAAGTCTTGTCCAAGGATCTGGTGGAACTGGAAGTCGGGGATATCATCCGGCTGAATAAGGAAGAGCATGAACTGGTTGACATATGCGTCGGAGAGACGGTCTGGTTCAAAGGGGAGATGGGGGTTTTCCGGAAGAAGAAAGCCATCTCCATTAAAGAAAAGATAGAGAGAGGGAGTGAACCGGTTTAATGGCAAATAACGAAATGCAGAATTTTAATTTAAACGATATGGAGCGGGACGTAATTGGTGAGGTGATGAACATCAGCATGGGTTCCGCCGCCACAGCCATGTCCACCATTCTGGACAAAAAGGTCAATATTACCACTCCCCGAATCGAAACCATGCCGGTGGATGAGTTTGAGTTCTCCTACCTGGAGCCGGTGATGGGGGTCCTGATCAAGTACGTGGAAGGAATCGACGGGACCAACATCCTGTTGATGCGGGAGGATGACTTGAAATCCATTTTGGGCCATCTCCTGTCCATGGATCCGGAAGAGATGACGGAATTGGATGAGATCAGCCTCAGTGCTATCAGTGAAATCATGAACCAGATGATGGGATCAGCGGCCAGTGCCTTGGCTTCCTTCCTGGGTAAAACCGTCAACATTTCTCCGCCGGAGATCATCGATACGAAAAACAGGGAAGGAATCCGGGAATTGTTTTCCATCACCGGGGATTCTTTAGTCAGCGTCAAGTTCAACATCAGCATAGAGGGATTGATTGAAAGCGAATTCATCAGCGCCATGGATCCCCAACTGGCTCGGAAAATGGTCCAGATGTCCATGGGGGCCTCCGATCTTTCCGAGGAAGAAGAGGAAGCCCTGGCTCCCCTGAAGGAACTGGAAGCAATGGAAGCCTTGGAAGATCTCAGTTCTCTGGGTCTGGACTTCCCGGATGCACCGGCAGCCACGATTCCTGACCCGGGCCCGGCCCATGCAGCGCCCCCTCCAAGCCAGCCGGAAGCCCCGGCCCCGGCGATGGATCCGGCAGCAGCCTATCCACCCCCCGGGTATTATTATCCACCTGCTGGCTACCCGCCGGCCCAGGGATATCCGCAGCATGGATATCCTCAGCCAGGTTACCCTCAGCCTGGATATCCTCAGCCTGGGTATCCAACCCAGCCGGAAGCTCCCATCCGGGAGCCCATCAAGGCAAAGGATTACCGGATGAAAGAACTGGGAGGCGGTTCCCACCAAGACATTCTGGCCGACGGAAACCTGGATCTGGTCATGTCGGTACCCATCCAGATCACTGTGGAACTGGGCAAGACCCGGAAAAAGATCAAGGATATTGCCGATATGACAGTGGGCAACATCATTGAACTGGACCGGCAGGCGGGAGATCAGGTGGATGTCATCGCCAACGGCCGGCTCATCGCCCGGGGAGACGTGGTGGTGGTAGACGACAATTACAGCGTGCGAATTACAGAAATCATTAAGAATACAGGCAATCAGCAGGAAACAAAGTAGAAAAGAAAGAGGTAAATGAAAATGGCAAAAATTTTAATCGTCGACGATGCAGCATTCATGCGGATGATGGTCAAGGACAACCTGAAGAAAGCCGGGTATTCGGATTTTCTGGAAGCAGGAGACGGAGAAGATGCAATAAGCAAGTACACGGAAAACCGGCCGGACCTGGTTCTGCTGGACATCACCATGCCCATCAAGGACGGAATCCAGGCTCTTCAGGCTATCAAGGAAATCAACCCGGATGCCAAGGTGGTCATGTGTTCTGCCATGGGTCAGGAAGGCATGGTGGTGGAAGCCATCAAGCTGGGAGCCCTGGACTTTATCGTCAAGCCCTTTAAGCCGGACCGGCTGGTTCAGACCGTCCGGACTGTTCTAGGCGAATAAGACACGGAGGAAAAATCATTGTTAGGAGATATTCTATCCTTAATCCTGGCCCTGCTGGGAACAGCCTGTGTGCTGGTGATGACCTATTATGCCAGCCGCTGGTATGCCCGGCGGATGGGACCGGCGGCTTCCGGCAGACATCTGAAGCTGATCGACCGGGTACCCATGAGCAAATCCAGTTCGGTCTGCATTCTGGAGCTTTCCGGCCGCCAGTACCTGCTGGGAGTCAGTGAGACCAGCATACAGATCCTCAAGGAACTGGAAGAACCGGTTACCCCCCCGGCAGAAAGCAGCGAAGCAAAAGAAAGCTTCCAGCAGCTGCTGCAGGGATTCACCAGGAAAAAGGAGTCGTAGTCAGTCTATGGAATTTATAGTAAACGGACAAGGATCCGACGCCCTTCGGATCATCATGATCCTGACCGTCATCAGCGTGGCACCCTTTATGCTGCTGATGATGACCTGCTTTACCCGGATCATCATCGTGTTTTCCTTTTTAAGGAATGCACTGGGGCTCCAGCAGTCGCCCCCCAATCAGGTGCTGATCGGACTGGCTCTGTTCATTTCCTTCTTCATCATGCAGCCGGTGCTGAGCCAGATCAATGAGACGGCCCTGCAGCCCTACAACCAGGGAGTCATCGAGACCCAGGAGTTCATGGACCGGGCCGCGGTCCCGCTGAAGGAATTTATGCTGAAGCAGACCACCGCCAAAGAAGTGGAGATGTACAAAGGCCTTTCCCAGGATCCGGCCATCGCGGAAATGGCTCCGGAGGAACTGCCCCTCCATGTGGTGGTTCCGGCCTTCATGACCAGTGAACTGAAGCGGGCCTTTCTCATCGGATTCCTGCTGTTCATCCCTTTCCTGGTCATCGACCTGATCGTGGCCAGTACCCTGATGTCCATGGGTATGATCATGCTGCCGCCAGTCATGATATCCCTGCCTTTTAAAATCATGCTCTTTGTGGTGGTAGACGGCTGGGGACTGCTGATCAAGACCCTGATCATGACCTATAACTGAAGGAGCGCTGCCCAATGAACACTTTTCAATTAACGGAAATATTCCGGGATGCCATCATGACCGGCTTCAAGGTCGCTGCACCGATCCTCATCGTCAGCATCCTGGTAGGTCTGGTGATTTCCATCATCCAGGCGGCAACCTCCATCAACGAACAGACCATGACCTTTGTCCCCAAGCTGGTGGTCATCGGCCTGATCATGATCATCTTCGGAGGATGGATGCTCCAGCAGATGGTGGATTTCGTGGAACGGATCTTCGAGTTCATCGCGACGGAGATATGAAGTGGCTGGTGAAGACGATTGCTGAATGATCTGAACAACTATTATATCTTTCTTCTGGCCATGATCCGGGTTTCCGGGATGATCTTTACCAACCCCATCTTCGGCCGGCGGAACATTCCTGCCATGGTTAAGGTGGGACTGGCATTGGGAGTTGCCTATGCGGCGATGGCCGGGCTTACGGACCTGAACCTGGAAAGCTACAGCGGCATCGACCTGTTTCTGGCCGCTATCAAGGAATTTATCATCGGATTTGCCCTGGGCTTTGTAATCCAGCTGTTCATGGCGGTGTTCCAGCTGGGGGGCGAGCTGATCGACCTGCAGATGGGCATCAGTATGGCCACCATGTATGATCCTTCCAGCAACTCCCAGATTTCCATTACAGGAAACCTGAACACGATTATGTACACCATGATCTTTTTCATCACCAACAGCCACCTGGCCTTGATGCACATTACGGTAACCTCCTTTCAGGCGGTGCCCATGGGACTGACCCCCATTTCCGGGGCTATGGCCCTCCGGTTCATTGAAGTTTTCGGCCACATGCTGGTCTATGCCCTCCAGTTGGCCCTGCCCATCATCGTCACGGAAATCCTGGTGGAAGTGGCGGTAGGGATCCTGATGCGGTTCGTTCCCAACATCAATGTTTTTGTGGTGAACCTCCAAATCAAGCTTTTAGTGGGAATGACCATCATTCTGACCATCATCCCGGTGCTGGTCCGCTTTATGAGCCGGATCAACAACCTGATGCTGGAAGCTTTGCAGGACATTCTGATGTATATGTAGCAGTTCCGGATGCCGAAAGGGGGGATCAGCCTTGGCGGAAACCAATAAAACGGAAAAAGCGACCCCTAAAAAACGGAAGGACGAACGGAAAAAGGGGAATGCCTTTCAGAGCAAGGACCTGGTCAGCGTGGTCGTCATCCTGGTGGGATTCTTCATCATCCGTCTGACGGCCGGATTCCTGGTGGATCAGATCCAGCATTTTTACGCCAGCCAGATGGTTGCAGCCTCAGCATTGACCGGACTCACGACTACCGGAGCCTTGGTGATCATGCGTCAGGCTATGATGCTGTTTTTCATCACTGCTGTCCCTTTGGCCGCAATCCTGTCGGTGGCTGCCTTCGTGACAGCCGGGGCCCAGACCCGTTTTCTGGTGTCCGCGGATCTTCTGAAATTCAAATATAACCGGATCAGCATGCTCCAGGGTTTCAAGCGGATGTTTTCCCTCCGTTCCGTGGTCCAGCTGATCAAATCCCTCATCAAGGTAGCCGTGATCCTGTACATCATCTTTGCCAGCATCGAGGACATTATGGTCCTGACCCCGGACATCCTGAACACCGGCATGCAGGAAACCATCCAGTTCATGGGAGACCGGGTCATGTCCCTGGTGTATAAGATCTGCCTGATCTTCGTCGGCGTGGCCGTTTTGGACTTCGCTTATGAAAAGTATGACTACGAAAAGAAACTGATGATGACCAAGCAGGAAATCAAGGACGAATACAAACAGACGGAAGGGGACCCCTTCATCAAAGGGAAGATCAAGGAAAAGCAGCGAAAACTAAGCATGAACCGGATGATCCAGCAAGTGCCTCAGGCCGATGTCATCGTCCGGAACCCGACCCACTTTGCTGTTGCGTTGAAATACGATCCCGCCGTGGATCCCGCTCCCCGGGTACTGGCCAAGGGCCAGGATCTGGTGGCCAAGAGGATCCTCCAGGTGGCAGAAGAACACCACCTGCTCATAACCGAAAACAAACCCCTGGCCCGGGCCCTCTACGAATCGGTGGAGGTCAACGATTATGTCCCTGCTGAACTGTACCAAATGGTAGCGGAGGTCATGGCCTGGGTCTATGGAATCAAGAACAAAGGAAAAAATTAGAACATGAAGATATTCAAGAATGTGGTAGTGCTGTTTGTTGTGATGATAATCGCCCTGATTATCATTCCTTTGCCTGCTTTCATTCTGGACTTTATGTTTATCTTAAGCATCGCCATTTCCCTGACCATTCTGCTGACCACCATGTTCATCGGAGGACCACTGGACTTTTCCATCTTCCCTTCCATGCTGCTGATCACCACCCTGATGCGTCTGGCCCTGAACATTTCTTCCACCCGGCTGATCCTGTCCAACGGAGGCCAGGCGGGGAAGGTCATCGAGACCTTTGGAACCTTTGTTCTGGGGGGCAACGCCATCGTGGGATTCATCGTCTTTATGATCATCGTGGTGGTCCAGTTCATCGTCATCACCAAGGGTGCAGAACGGATCGCCGAGGTTTCGGCAAGGTTCACCCTGGACGCCATGCCCGGGAAGCAGATGGCCATTGACGCCGACCTGAGCTCCGGTCTGATCAGTGAACAGGATGCCCGGGAGCGACGAAAGGTCATCCAGCGGGAAGCGGAATTTTACGGGGCCATGGACGGTGCCACCAAGCTGGTCAAGGGAGACGCCATAGCCTCCATCATCATCGCTATCATCAACCTGACAGCCGGCACCATCATCGGTATGCTCCAGGGAGGCATGGGATTTGCCCAGGTTCTGACCATCTACTCCATTGCCACCGTAGGTGACGGACTGGTTTCCCAGCTTCCGGCCCTGATGATTTCCACCGCTACCGGCATGATCGTCACCCGGGCAGCTTCCGAAGGGAACCTGAACGAGGACGTGAAGAAGCAGTT
>JBLJBD010000217.1:0-3216 GCA_047637815.1 Anaerovoracaceae bacterium | reverse complement strand
ATCTGGGCTAGAAGAATCCCTCCAAACATGACCAGGCATCCCAGGGTTTCCCTCATGGAAATCTGTTCTCCCAGGATGAGGATTCCTCCGACCACGGCAAAGAGGGATTCCAGGGACAAAATCAGAGAGGTGACGGTGGGGTCCATATGCTTTTGGGCCAGAACCTGCAGGGTATAGGCTACTCCGCAAGAGAGGACGCCAGTATAGAGAAGGGGAAGCCAGGCGGAGAGGACGGCGGACCAGCTGACGGTTTCCAAAACGGCCATAAAGGGAATCGAAACCAATCCGCAGAAAAGGAACTGGAGGCAGGATAGTTTTATTCCATCCACTTTTGGGGCGAAATGATCGATTGCCAGGATGTGGGCAGCAAGGCCAAAGGCGCTTAATGCCACAAGAAGATCCCCCTTTCCAATGGAAAAGCCTTCTTTGATACTAAGCAGATACAGGCCGGCGGTTGCCAGAATCACGGAGATCCAAAGAATGGGGCGGACCTTCTTCTTTAGAAAAATTCCAGTGATAGGGACGATAACGATATAAAGGGCGGTGATAAAGCCGGCTTTCCCGGCGGTCGTATAGACCAGCCCAATCTGCTGAACTGAACTGGACAGGAAAAAAATCAATCCGCAAAGCAGGCCGCCGATGACCAAACTCCTTGTTGAGCCCCTTTTTTTAGTACCGTGATAATCCATACCGATGATGACCGGGAGCAGGACAAGGGCCCCCAGGAGACACCTTATGCCATTAAAAGTAAAGGGCCCGATGGTTTCCATTCCCGACCTTTGGGCTACAAAAGAGGTTCCCCATATTAATGCCGTGACGAGCAGCATGAATTCTCCGGATTTTTTTTGATTAATCATTTTCATTATTCACGACCTTTCTTTTTCCTCAAACTAGCTGATGTGGATTCATATTGATTCATACGAATCCCATGTTATTTATAGAGCAATCTTCGTGCCAACGGGTCGAAGCTATGGAACAAAAAAGAAAAATGGCTGAATTGCAAGGATAAGGATGAGGAAGGCAGTTGGTGGAACCAGGAAATTTGAATTACTATCGAATCAAAAACGAGATTATTGATACGAAAACGATTCGAAATAATGGACAAGGGATTTGGTTTGGAATATAATGGCACCAGGAGGACTGGAACATGGAGAAAATAAAGGATACCTTCGGGCTTAGCCGGGTCATCGAGCCAAAGGCCGCTATGCCGGTGACGGCCTGGAGAGTGGACAACAAGCGGGAGATTTCCCCCTGGGAATGCCGAATCGCTCTGGAGCGGATTCACCTGGAAAGGGACTGCTTCCAGCAGCTTTGCAGTGAATATAGTTTTGATGAGACAAAAATCATGGCAAAGATCCTAGACATCATTAATCGGAGAGGAAAGCTTCACAACCCCTTTACCAATACGGCCGGTCAATTTTCCGGGGTCATCGAAGAGATGGGGGAGGAATATGAAAAGCTTTCCCCTTATAAAACAGGAAATCGGGTCCACAGCCTTACAACAATGACCGCCCTTCCTGTCCTGATTGAAAAGATTCATCATATTGATTACAACTATGGGGATCTTACGGTGACCGGATATGGAATCGTGTTTATGGACTCGCCGTTAACCGTTACCCCTCCCGGGTTGCAGCTGAACTATACCATGGCTGTTTTTGATGAGGCGGGGAGCTTATACAGCATCTATAACGCAGCAGAAAAAGGGAAACGGTATCTGGTCATCGGCAAAGATCTGGTTTCCAGCATCACCTACGTCAGTGCCATCCGAAAAGCGGTGGGAAAGGATTGCTTTATCACCATCATACTGGATGAGGATGGCGTTGGAACTCTGACCAAAGAAGAGGTTCATCAGGAATTGGCTAAGTGGGTAGACAGCTCCTATGTCTTAAATGTGGGGGAGCCGATCTTTTCCTCGGAGAGGGTGCTGGAGCAAGAGGGAGGACGCTTCGATCTGACCATTAATTGCGAGGACCTGCTGGGCTCTGAGGCCCTGAGCGTTATCCTGACCCGGGACCATGGAAAATTGTATTTCACCAGCCTGAAAAACGGCTGTACCCAGGCCCTGCTTATCGCAGAAAGCATGAGCAAGGAATTGGAGGCCTATGTGTTCGGCCAGTACGTTTCCGACTATGAAGATTTTAATTATGAGCTTCTTCTTTCCATCGCACCGGATCTGGACCGGATCAATAAAATCTATGAATCCCAGTCCATAGCTTATCGGCAGACGTTGAAAAAGGCCCTTTCTGCTTCCCTGGAAAAAAACAGTCGGATTGATGATTTCGTCTTTAGCAGTCCGGAGACGAAGGCTTTGGTAGAGGAGGTCATCAATATTGCTCAATATGACTGCAACATCATCCTTCAGGGAGAAACGGGAGTCGGTAAGGAAAAAATCCTTGATCTGATCCATAAGAACAGCATTCGGAAAAATAAGCCCTGCATCAAGATCAATTGTGCAACCATACAGGAATCTCTGGCAGAAAGCGAATTTTTCGGCTATGAAGCCGGATCCTTTACCGGGGCTCAGGCAACCGGCAAAAAAGGCTATTTTGAACTGGCCAACGGGGGGATCCTGTTTCTGGATGAGGTGGGCACCCTGTCTCTCCCCTTGCAGTCAAAGCTTCTTCGGGTACTGCAGGAGAGCCAGTTTTACAAGGTCGGCGGGATAACGCCCATCAACATCAATGTGCGGGTGATCTGCGCCAATAACGTTCCTCTGAGACAGCTGGTGGAACAAGGAAAGTTCCGGGAAGACCTGTATTACAGGCTCAATATCTGTACCATAACGGTTCCCCCTCTTCGGGAGCGGCGGGAGGATATCGGCGCCCTTGCCGAATCCTTTCTGAAAAATTATTGCAAGCGCTACGGCATTGACAAGGAGCTGGATGCTACAGCGATCCTCATGCTTGCCAATTATGACTGGCCCGGAAATGTGCGGGAACTGGAAAACCTTATCCACCGGGTCGTAATCGGAGTCAAGGAGCCGGTGATTACCGGTGATGATATCCGGTCCATCCTGAACGAAAGCATTTATGAAAACCTGGTTCTGGACCTGAAGGGGACCATGAGAGCATCCTCTTTCCTGAATTTTGAGGAAATTATTGAGCGACAGGAAAAACAATTGATTGAATATGCCTTGAAAAAATTCGGAACCACGAGAAAAGCGGCAGAATTTCTGAACATGTCTCAGCCAAAGCTGATGCGAAAAAAACAAAAATA
>JBLJBD010000216.1:0-4597 GCA_047637815.1 Anaerovoracaceae bacterium | reverse complement strand
TTTTTTTATCTTTAATAGCGGCTCTGGTTCTGGTCATTCCCCTGTCCGGCTGGAATCCCTTCCGGATATCGCCCACTCCCCAGTCATCCACCGAGGAGTTCACCGAATATCTGGATCAGCGGATTCCGGAGCTCATGGGCCTTTACGAGATTCCTGGCAGCAGCCTGGCTCTCGTTCATGATGGCCGGTTGGTCTGGACCGCTGCTTATGGATACAGTAACCTGGAAAGGGAGGAATGGCTGACGCGGGACACCCCCATGCGGGTCCAGTCCATCTCCAAATCCCTGACGGCCTGGGGAATCCTCAAGCTGGCAGAGGAGGGGCAGATCCAACTGGATGCTCCGGTTCATTCTTACCTGAAATCCTGGAGTCTGCCGGATTCCGCTCTGGATTCCAGACAAATCACCATTCGCCAGTTGCTGAGTCACACCTCCGGTCTTCCTCTGGGGGATGTCTTTACTCTCTACACCCCGGGGGATCCCATGCCCACCCTGCAGGAGAAATTAACGGAAGAGGTTCATCCCATCCGGGAGCCGGGGAAGGCTTTTTCCTATTCCAATACCGGGTATAATCTGCTGGAGCTGGTGATTGAAGAAGTCACCGGTCAGCCTTTTTCTGACTATATGGCCCGGAAAATTCTCCAGCCCCTGGGCATAGCCCATTCCACCTTTGACCTGAGCGGGGATCTGACGGCTCGGATTCCTACCGGGTACACCATCAAGGGGGAGCCGGTGCCCGCCTACGTCTATCCGGAAAAGGCTTCCGGTGGCTTGATTGGAACGGCTTCCGACATCGCTGCCTTTTGCATCGCCGGCATGGAAGGGAATCCCCCGCAGCAGCAGGTCCTTTCAGCAGACAGCATAAAAGCCCTCTACACATCAGCCGCCAGGGACATCGGTGTATATGGGCTTGTATTTGATAACTATGGGCTGGGCCATTATATGGAAACTCTTCCCGGAGGGCTGACCGCCATTTCTCATGGAGGCCAGGGAAGCGGCATCATGACCCACTACCATTCGGTTCCCGAATCCGGCGACGGGCTGGTCATCCTGACCAACAGCCAGCGAAGCTGGCCCTTTATTGCTGCCCTTCTAGGGGACTGGGGAGCTTGGCGGGGTTTTTCTCCCATCGGAATGGAAGCCATTCTGTGGGGCGAGTATGTTCTTTGGGGAATCACCGGACTTCTGTGGTGGGCCCTCTTTGTTCTTACCTACCAACTCCTTCACCAGTGCCTCTTAGGGAATCGGTTCCTGATTGGCTCGGTAAAAGCCTTTCCCCGGGTTTCTCTAAGGCAAGCCGGTATTGGGGTTCTTCTGCTTTCAGGACTTTTCTGGGCTTATAACCAGAAATATCTCTTCCTGACCTCCGTCTTCCCCCGGGCTTCCGAGGGGCTTGGTGTGGCTCTGTTTGCCCTGGCCGTTCTGCTCTTGGCCATGGCTCTGTTTCCAAAAGAGAGGGCTACTTGATGGTTTAATCCTATTCCCACTCTCCGTTTTTGTATTCCTCCAGCAACTGCAGGATTTTCGGTGTGCAGCGGTTCCCGCCGCAGCCACCGGATCCGGCGCCGGTGACCTTCTGTACCTTTTCCAGGGTATCGGCTCCTTCCCTGATGACCCGCTTCATGGTGGACCGGGGAACTCCGGTGCAGATGCAGACCTTGGTCAGCTTATCCAGGATGTCCTGATTGAGATTTTCGTCCATTCCTATTTCTCCTCTCCTATCTTCTCCATATGCCCCTGATAGATTTCTTCATACCCTTTCTTGGTTGGGTGGATGTCAAAGCTCCCGGTCATCATTTCCAGAATTTCTTTACAATAATACGTATATCGATTATAATATACGTATATTTGTAAAGGGGTGATAACAATGGATAACCGAGAAAAACTTGAAAAGCTAATCCAAAAACAAAAGGGAACAATTTTAACTTCCGATCTGAATCTATATGAAATTCCACGAGCCTACCTTCAGATGTTTGTTTTAGAAGGACAACTGGAAAAAGTCGAACGCGGGGTTTACGTATCCGTTAATGCTATTGAGGATGAAATGTATGCCATGCAAACGAAGTATCCTAAATTAATATACTCGCATGAAACCGCACTATATTTGCATGGTCTTTCAGACAGAACTCCCTTTGAATATTCAGCATCTGTTCCTAGCGGTTATAAAGTGGTCGGATCCGTCGCCCATCGGTTTAAAATATACTACATCAAAAAAGATCTTCATGAAATGGGTGTTGAAACCGTAAAAAGTACTCATGGCAATCCAATAAGAACCTATACACTCGAACGGACCATGTGCGACATAATCCGAAGCAGGAATCGAATTGACGTCCAGATACTAAATGATTCCTTAAAGAGATTTGTCAAATTAAAAACAGTTGATTACTCCATTCTAATGGATTATGCCAAAAAGCTCAAGGTTGAATCCATCTTGAAAAATTATCTGGAGGTATTGTTATGAACGGAAATGCCATGAGTTTAAAGGCAAAAATCAGGAATTTAGCCCGTATGAAAAATATGTCTGCTCAGGTTGTACTTCAAAACTATATGTTTGAACGCTTCCTGGAAAGACTTTCAATGTCAGAATACAAAAATAAGTTCATTTTAAAAGGTGGCTTGCTGATTGCGGCACTTGTCGGCATTGATAATCGGGCGACTATGGATATGGATGCAACCATAAGGAATTATCCTATCAATGCAGAATCTCTGACTAAAGCCATCATGGAAATCTGTAATGTTGATGTCGAAGACAATATTACTTTCTCTTTTTCAGGAATTGATTCTATCAGAGAAGATGATGAATATGGAGGATATAGAATCAATCTTATATCAGAATTTGAAGCAATCAAAACTCCTCTTCAAATTGATATTACAACAGGAGATGCAATTACACCCAAGGAAATACTCTATTTGTTCAAAATGATTTTTAAGGATGACCATATCGGTATTTGGGCATATAATGTTGAAACCATCTTAGCAGAAAAGGTAGAGACCATTCTGAGAAGAGGTGAATTGAACACAAGGCCCAGAGATTTTTATGATACATATATTTTGGTCAAAACCCAAATTTTTGAGCACTCTCTGTTTATTGAAGCATTAAAGTCAACCGCCAAGCACAGGGGTACGACTCATATTTTTAATGATATCGGCAAGCGATTAGAAGAAATTAATAAGAGCCAAAACTTAAAATCCCGTTGGGTCAAATATACACAAGATTATAGTTATGCGGATGGAATCTCTTATGAAGATATAGTGGATACCTTAAAAAAACTGGCCCATACTCTTTAACGAAGATATGTCATATGCCCCTGATAGATTTCTTCATACCCTTTCTTGGTTGGGTGGATGTCAAAGCTCCCGGTCATCATATTGAAGTTGGTCAGGGGGTCCTTTCCCTGATACTGGCCAAAGGCGCTGTAGATATCAACCACCTGGTAGGATTCGGGCCCATCCAGGATGACCTTGTTGAGATTTTGGATTCTCTTATTGACGGTTTTAAAATAGGGGTCTGCTTCCATCAAGGGGTTATAGACCGTCATCACGTAGATTTCAGCTTCCGGAGCCAGCTCCCGGATCAGTCCGATGATTTTGGGCCAGTCCTTCCGGAATTGCTTCACCCCGGTATCCATGCCCGGCACTGCGGATGCGATAACCGTTTTCAGCTTATCCCGGTTTTCTTTTTTCAAGAGCAGCCGGGTTAGTTCTCTTTCAAATCCAGCTGCCTTTACGTCCAGCTGATACTCCTCCGCCAGGGCCCCTTTCACCGGCCGAAGCAAGTTGTTGCCGCCGATGCTGATGGTGATGATGTCTGCCTTCAAAAGACTGTCAATGGTATTCTTATTGGTTCTGATATTCCGGAGCAGCTCGCTGCTGTTTCGCCCCGGCTTTCCCAGGTTGGCAAGCTCTGCCGTGTCCAGGTTCTTCCTCTCCTTGATACCAGCATAGAAAAGGTCCGTGTACCCAAATCCCTTTTCAGCCTTAGAGCCATAGGCGATGGAATCCCCCAGGGCGGTCATCTGAAAAACGGATTCGATGGCTTGATCCGGTTTCTCCTTGGCTTGAGCAATTTTGTCCAGTGCCGCCAGAAGCTCTCCCCGCTTCATCGGGTCGGAGCCCCGAAAGCTTCCATCCGGATATCCCTTCATGATGGCTGCCGCATAGAGGCCGCCGATGGCACCTTTGCCTCCGGCAGACAGGTTTTTCCCGTCCTTAAAGACCCCTGCCGCTCCTTCCTTTTCCGGGAAGCCCCCGATTTTGGTCAGTATCAGGGCAGCCTCTTCCCTGGTGATTCGACTATCCTTAGCCTTGTCCTCCAGGGTTACGGATTCTCCTGCTATTTCCTTGATCAGTACCGTAAATTCTGTTTGGGATACCGGTGCCTCCGGCTTGAAGGTCCCGTCTTCATATCCTTTGACTACGCCTCGGTCCATCCAGCCCCGGATGATCCCTTCTGCCCAATGGCCGGCAATGTCCGAACCAGTAGTTCCAAAAGCGTTTAGCGGCCCGAAAGAGGTTAGGAGGCAGACGACCAGGAAAAGGGCCAGGCCCCGAGCTCTATATCTAATTGTATTTTTCATCCATGTGCCTTTCTCAAATGC
>JBLJBD010000215.1:0-6314 GCA_047637815.1 Anaerovoracaceae bacterium | reverse complement strand
GGAACTGGAGCAGAAGAAAAATGACCTGTACCAGCTCCATCATTCGGTTGCTACCAAAACGGCAGAAAAGAAAAGCCTGGAAAATCTGTATGAGTCCTTGAAAAAAAGGGAAGGAACCCTGAATCTTCAGCAGGAAGAAGGGCTCAGCGGGGATCAGGAGCTGGCCAGGGACCACGACCGGATTTCCTTGGAAATAGACGAAATGTCCAGGAACCTTTCCCAGTGGAAGGGAGAGACATCCGACCTGCGGGAGCAGGAAATCCGGGAGCGTAAGGAAGGGGAAGCCCTTGGAACCCTTCTGGAAGAGCTTAAACTGGAGATCGGTCAGGCGGCTTCCCGAAAGAAAACCATTGAAGAAATGGAAAGCAATTACGAAGGGTACAATGGGGGCGTCCGTACCATCATGAAATCCGGGCTTTCCGGGATTCATGGGGTCGTGGGAGAGCTGATTCAGGTTCCGGAAGGATACGAAACAGCCATTGAAACAGGTTTGGGGGCCGGATTGCAGAATATCATCTGCGAAGACGATCAGAGCGCCCGAAAGGCCATTGAACTGCTGAAATCCTCCAAAGGAGGCCGGCTGACCTTCCTGCCGGTCAAGTCCATCAAGGCTCAGCCCCTTCGAAAAGAACCGGCCATCTCCCAGGGAACCGGTTTTCTGGGGTACGCCACCGAGTGTATCCGATATGACAGCCGGTATCAGACCATTATGGAGTATCTCCTGGGACGGGTCGTATTAGTGGATCATCTGGAAAATGCTATTCAACTGTCCCGAAAATCCCAGGGCAACTATCGATTTGTCACCCTGGAAGGGGAAATCATCAATATGGGTGGAGCCATTACCGGTGGTGCTACCAAATATAAATCAGCCAGTCTCCTGGAGAGGAAGGCCGAAATCACCTCCCTGGAAAATCTGCTCCGGGATAAAAACCGGGAGCGGACTCAGGCAGTTGAAAAACTGGAGAATCTTAAAAATAACCTCCGAAAATTGGCTGAAAATCTGGAAAAGAAGGTCCAGCAGCTTCAGGAAACGGAAATCACCCTGCTTCAGAAAAACAATGAGGC
Organism: Anaerovoracaceae bacterium; assembly: GCA_047637815.1. Classification (GTDB taxonomy): domain Bacteria; phylum Bacillota; class Clostridia; order Peptostreptococcales; family Anaerovoracaceae; genus UBA5559. Next base: position 5,249 of record JBLJBD010000215.1, on the reverse strand, counting down.
TAAGGTCCTGAAAAGTAAGCTGGAAGGACTAGCCGAAGCCAAACAGAAATGGCTCCGGGAACAGGCGGATCTCCAGAATGAAATGGCTGAAATGCAGCGCCTTATCGGAGAAAGCGAAGAAGGGGTTTCCGCTCTTCGGTCTCAGATTCAGGATCTGGAACAGGAAATCGAAGCATCCATGGAAATCTTGGATCAGCGGCGGGACCAACTGAAGGAAAAGGACGAAGCCATCGTCAAGGCACGGCTACAGCTTCAGGCCATGGAAAGCCAGCGAAACAGCACCCAAAGCATCGGCCTTCGGATCCGTGAAACCCTGGAGGACCTCCACCAGCAGCTCCGCATCAAGGAAGAAACCCTTGCCGGTCTCCTTCGGGAAAAGGATCGCCTCAGCACCGGAGATGTCAACATGGAAGACATCGTAGCGGAAAAGGAAGAGGAAAAGAAGAGCCTGGAAAAATATCAGCAGGAGCTGATGGAGGAAAGGGCCGGCCTTACTGCCTCCCTCAATCAGATGTATGACCGGCGAAGCAGCCTGGAAGAAGAACTGGCCGTGCTGCAGACGAAAAAATATGATTTGGAAATCAAACAGGCCAAGAACGACACCTTGCTGGAATCCTATAAAGAGCGGCTCTGGGAAGAGTATGAAGTCACCTACATCAAAGCCATGGAATTCCGAAAGAAGGACTTCAACATGGGAGCAGCCACCAGGGAGAGCCGGGAAATCAAAGGCCGGATCAAGGAGCTGGGGGATGTGAACGTGGGCTCCATCCGCGAATACGAATCGGTGCGGGAACGTTTCGATTTCCTCTCCGAACAGCGTAACGACATACTGGAAGCCGTCGATTCCTTGAAAAAGATCATCGGGGATATGGATAAGATCATCCGGGCTCGGTTCAAGGAAAGCTTCGATCAGGTGGTGGAGAACTTCGAATCGGTCTTCCAGGAGCTGTTCGGTGGTGGTCAGGCCCAGCTTCTTTTAGAGGATGAAACCCGCCCTCTGGAATCGGGCATCGAAATCATCGCCCAGCCTCCCGGGAAAAAGCTTCAGAACCTGAACCTCCTTTCCGGCGGAGAAAAGACCATGACCGCCATCGCCCTGATGTTCGCCGTCCTAAAAGCCAAACCCACCCCCTTCTGTATTCTGGATGAGGTGGAAGCGGCCCTGGATGACGCCAACATCGACCGCTTTGCCGGTTACTTAAGAAATTATGAAAACGTTCAGTTCGCTCTGGTTACCCATCAGAAGGCCACCATGGAGCATGCCGATGTTTTATATGGTGTAACCATGCCGGAACAGGGTATATCTAAAGTGTTATCCTTGAGACTGGGTGATAAGATTGAAATGTAATGTTGTGTTAAATATTTAGTTAAAGGGGAATAGAATGGCTTTATTTCAAAAGAAATCATTTTTCGGCAATCTGTCCCAGAAGATTGGGGATGCCATCATGGGCCGGCCTGCCATCGACGAAGAGTTGATGGAGGAGCTGGAGGAAATCCTGATCACCTCCGACATCGGCATGGAAACCACGATGAAGATCATCGGGCAGCTGCGGGAAGATATCAAGAAAAATTATATATCCACTCCGGAAGGGGTTAAGAATCAGCTCCAGAAAATCATGACGGGGCTGGTGGACAAGAGTGAGCGGCACGGCATGTCCGACCAATACCCTCTGGTGATTTTAATCATCGGCGTCAACGGGGGAGGCAAGACCACTTCCATCGGCAAGCTGGCTCATCAATACCGTCAAAAGGGCCATTCGGTCCTGCTGGCAGCAGCAGATACCTTCCGGGCAGCGGCTAGCGAACAATTGGAGGAATGGGGCCGGCGGTCCGGTGTCTCGGTCATCCGTCACCAGGAAGGAGCCGATCCTTCTGCAGTCATTTATGACGCAATCCAGTCGGCCAAAGCAAGAAAAGTGGATGTACTGATCTGCGACACGGCAGGGCGGCTTCAGAACAAGAAAAATCTGATGGTGGAACTGGAAAAAATGAACAAGGTCATCGACCGGGAATACCCGGATGCTTCCCGGGAAACCCTGCTGGTGCTGGATGCCACCACCGGTAAAAATGCGGTTTCCCAGGCCAAGGAGTTCGGCGATATCGCGGAACTGACGGGAATCGTGCTGACTAAGCTGGATGGCACCGCCAAAGGTGGTATCGTCATCACCATCGCTGATGAGTTTGACATGGCAGTCAAGTTCATCGGAGTGGGAGAAAAGATCGAAGACCTGAAGGTCTTCGATCCGGAAGAATTTGTAGGGGGAATATTTAATGAGTAAACCAATGGTAGCGGTCGTAGGCCGGCCTAATGTGGGAAAATCCACTTTTTTTAATAAGATCGTAGGCCGGAGAGTCTCCATTGTGGAAGATACTCCGGGGGTCACCCGGGACCGGATCTACGCGGAAGCCGAGTGGCGGGGACGTACCTTTGGTCTCATCGACACCGGCGGAATCGAACCGGATACCAAGGATGTAATCCTGTCCCAGATGCGGGAACAGGCGGAGATTGCCATGGACATGGCTGATGTCATCGTTTTTATGGTGGACGGCAAGGACGGCCTGACTACATCGGACCGGGAAGTGGCCACCATGCTGATGCGAACCGGTAAAAAAGTCATCCTTTTAGTCAATAAAATCGATACCCCTAAACTGCCCGATGATTTCTACGATTTCTACGAGCTGGGGCTGGGGGAACCGATTCCGGTTTCTGCCGCCAATATGCTTAATTTAGGGGACATCCTGGATATGATGGTGGAAAATTTCCCCTCTGCGGATATGGATGAGGAAGAAGAATCCATCAAGATTGCCGTTATCGGTAAGCCGAATGTAGGAAAATCCTCTCTGATTAATGCCCTGCTGGGTGAAAACCGGGTCATCGTTTCCGATATTGCCGGAACCACCCGGGACTCCATTGACACCCCTTTTGTGCAGGGGGAAGATAAGTTTGTTCTCATTGATACTGCAGGACTCCGGCGCAAGAATAAAATCAATGAAGATATTGAAAAATTCAGCGTGATCCGGGCCATTGCCGCCATCGAGCGAAGCGATGTGTGCCTGCTGATGCTGGATGCCACGGAAGGGGTCACGGAGCAGGATAAGAAGATTGCCGGACTGGCCCATGAAGCGGGAAAAGGGATCATTGTCGTGGTGAACAAGTGGGATCTGATTGAAAAAGATACCAATACCATGCGGGATTTCAGAAAGCAAATGGAAAAGGAACTGGTATTCATGGCCTATGCCCCGTCGGTATTTATATCAGCCAAAACAGGGCAGCGCCTGCAGAATGTCATCGACCTAGCCAAGGTGGTAGCGGAAAAGCGGGCAATGAGAATTCCCACCGGTCAGCTCAACAGCCTGATCATCGATGCGGTGATGATGAACCCCACCCCCTCCGACAAAGGAAAGCACTTGAAGATCTATTATGTGACTCAGGTAGGGGTCAAGCCTCCCTTATTTTCCTTCCAGATCAACAAACGGGATCTGATGCACTTTTCCTATGCCCGTTATCTGGAAAACAAGATCCGAAGCTCCTTCGGATTTGAGGGAACGTCCATAAAATTTGTATTCAGGGAAAAAGGAGAGAAGGAAAATGGTTGATGCGGCACTGATTGCTGCTTTGATAATAGCGTATCTGCTGGGGAATATTTCTCCAGCTATCCTGCTGGGTAAAATGGCGGGAGTAGACATAAAAAAAGAGGGAAGCGGCAACGCTGGAACGACCAATACCCTTCGGGTTTTGGGGAAAAAGGCGGCTATTTTAACCCTTCTCATCGACGTGGGTAAAGGGGTTGTTGCAGTCCTCATCGGACAAGCGCTTGCAGGAGAGCAGGCAGCCATGGCCTGCGGGCTGCTGGCTTTTGCCGGCCATATCTGGCCGGTATTCTTCCATTTTAAGGGAGGAAAAGGGGTCGCTACCGCCTTTGGGGTGGTGCTTGCCCTGGAGCCTCTTTTGGCTCTGATTGGGCTGGGAATCATGGCTGTGACTGTACTGACTACAAAGAGGGTATCTGCAGGATCGGTAATAACCGCCGCTGCCCTGCCCTTTGTGGGAAATCTGATCAATCCGGATCACCTCTGGTGGACCCTGATCATGGCCGTTATCATCCTGTATAAACACAGCAGCAATATCAGCAGACTCCTGAAAGGAGAGGAGCCTCCTCTTCAGTTTCGGAAAAGCAAATGACTTTCGGAGGTATGAAAATGAAAAAAATCGGCGTCATCGGGGCCGGGAGCTGGGGCACAGCATTAGCTAACACTCTGGCCAACAAAGGCCATCAGGTTAAAATATGGGACATCAATCAGGATCATCTGAAATCCATGGAAGAATTCCGGGAAAACAAAGCCTTCCTTCCGGAAATACGGCTTCACGATAACATCACCATCAGCTATACCATTGAAGACACTCTGATGGATGCAGATATCGGCCTCTTCTCTGTTCCGGCGCAGCACTTCCGTCAGGCTTTAACGGGAGCCCTCCCTTATCTAAAAAAGGAAATGGTCCTGGTCAATGTGGCTAAGGGTATTGAACAGAAGACTCTGCTGACCATGTCCCAGATTGCAGAAGAGGTAGTACCAGAGATCCCTTATGTGGTATTGTCCGGCCCCTCCCATGCGGAAGAGGTAGGTCGGATGCTTCCAACAACGGTTGCGGTGGCATCCAAAGATATGAAATTTGCCGAGTTTATCCAGGACGTCTTCATGACGGATCGATTCCGTGTCTACACCAATCATGATGTGATCGGCGTGGAGCTGGGAGGCGCCCTGAAGAACATCATTGCCCTGGGCGCCGGTATTTCGGACGGCATGGGTTTTGGGGATAATGCCAAGGCAGCCATGATGACCCGGGGGATTGCAGAGATTGCAAGACTTGGGGTTCAATTGGGGGCTGAGGTCCTGACCTTCGCCGGACTGGCCGGAATCGGAGACCTGATCGTTACCTGTACCAGTATGCACAGCCGGAACCGGCGCTGCGGCATCATGATCGGCCAGGGCGTCAAACCCTCAGAAGCCGTAGAAAAAATCGGCATGGTAGTAGAAGGCATGTACACCACGGAAGCCGCTTACCAGCTGGCCAAAAAGGTGGGGGTAGAAATGCCGATCACCGAATGCATCTATCAGGTAATCAATGACCAGATTGATGCCAAGGAAGCTGTTGAGGTCCTGATGGGCAGAGAGAAGAAACACGAAGCGATTTAAAGGAAACAATGCATGAACAAGAATAAAACATTTCACATACAGACCTTTGGCTG
>JBLJBD010000214.1:0-10157 GCA_047637815.1 Anaerovoracaceae bacterium | reverse complement strand
AAGGCCGCCAGTTCAACCGCTGAGGAATTCAACGCCTCGATCCAGTTTGACCAGCGACTCTATAAGCAGGACATCACCGGCAGCATCGCCCACGGGAAAATGCTGGCCAAGCAGGGAATCCTGACCGGAGAAGAGGCCGCCCAGATTGAAGAGGCCCTTCTGCAGATCCTGGCGGAGATCGAGGAAGGAAAGATTGCTTTCTCCATCGAGCAGGAAGACATCCATATGAATATCGAAAGCATCCTGACAGAGAGAATCGGCCCCGCAGGCAAGAAGCTCCACACCGCAAGGAGCCGAAACGATCAGGTGGCGGTGGACATCCGCCTCTATCTGAAAGAGGAAATCCAGCGAATCCAAGGGCTACTCCGCACCCTGCTGGAAACTCTGATCGATCTGGCGGGAAAAAATCAGGACACGGTTATGCCTGGCTACACCCATCTGCAGCGGGCTCAGCCTGTTACCCTGGCCTACCATCTTCTGGCTTACTGCCAGATGTTCAGCCGGGACCACCAGCGATTTGCCGACTGTTTCAAGCGAACCGACTGGCTGCCCTTGGGCTCCGGTGCCCTGGCCGGCACTACCTATCAGACGGACCGGGTATATCTGGCCAAGGAACTGGATTTTGCCAATATCTGCCCCAACGCTATGGACGCGGTCAGCGACCGGGATTTCGCCCTGGAATTCTTAAGCTGCTGCTCCATCACCATGATGCATCTATCCCGTTTCTGCGAGGAACTGATCATCTGGAGTTCCACCGAATTTAATTTCATCGAAATGGATGACGCCTTCAGTACCGGAAGCAGCATCATGCCCCAGAAGAAAAATCCCGACATGGCGGAGCTGATCCGAGGAAAAACCGGACGGGTCTATGGAGATCTGATGACTCTTTTGACCATCATGAAGGGACTGCCTCTGGCCTATAATAAAGACATGCAGGAAGACAAACTGCCCGTCTTTGACGCTGCCGACACCCTGGCTGATTCACTGGGTATCTTCACCGAAATGATAGCCACCATTAAGGTCAACGACCAAATCATGGAAAAGGCCGCCAAATCCGGTTTCATGAATGCCACTGATGCAGCGGATTACCTGGTAACCAAGGGAATTCCCTTCCGGGACTGCCATGAGATCATCGGCCGAATCGTTCTCTACTGTGTTCAGGCAGGAAAAGCCATTGAAGAACTGACCCTGGAAGAGTTAAGAGAATTCTCTCCCGCCTTTGAGGAGGACATTTACGAGAAGATCGATATCCGGGCCTGCATTGCAGCGAAAAAATCCCAGGGTTCCACCTCCCCGGAAAGCGTTCGCAAGCAGCTTGCCGATTTCAAATTACCAGAATAAAAAACCAACCGCCGTCTCCGGGGTCAATCCTCAGATTCGGCGGTTATTTGCATCATCACTTCCAGTTTGTTGTAAAGGCTGCGTTCCAGACAGCTGTAAAAGAGGTTGATGTCGTTTTTCTTCAGATAAGCCGTTACAGCCTGCCTGTATTCTTCCCTGCTGAACCGGAGAACAAAGGGTGGATACCCCTTTTGCATCAGATAGTAATGCATAATAATACAGGCCATCTCCTCGCAGTAATCATCATAGGGGTTGATTTCCAGAAACCGGTTGTGAAGCAGGGCCGCCCGCAGCAGCGAATTGCCGGCTATTTCCGGGCTACCCTCGTCGCTGTACAGCCATCGGAACAATTCCCGGATTTCCTCCGGAATATCCTTGGAGTAGACCGGTGTGAAGTTGTATTCCAGGTTCAGGGGATTCCCCCGACGCCAGCCGGTCCTGTCATCCGAATAAAATTTTTGGCTCAACCGCTCCAGTACCCGCTCATCCAGGTCGTAATCCATTTCCAGCAGACTGACGGCCTCCTTCATCGTATCTTCCAGCCGTTCCACCAGGCGGTGGTCTTCCACCGTTGCCTCCACCACAAACTGGCCTCCAATGATTCTTCCCACCATGTCCTTAGAGACGGCGCTGCCTCCCAGATGAAGGCAGGAATAGACCCAGTCGATGGCGTGAATCCGCTGGATTTCCTGAAGAATTTCACCCCGAAAGGGCTTTCTTTCTTCCAGACATTGCATCTTTTCTCTGATTTCCCGGAGCATATCGGCCTCCTGTCAGTTTTTTATAATTTTACCACACTTCTGCCAATCCGTGGTATAATATTTCAAAGATTCAGGACGCTTTTTAAAGGAGTTTTTAATATGTTTACTTTACCAGACTTTTTTTACGATTTATCATTGTTTTCGATTACATTCCGCTTACTCATGGCGACCCTGGCCGGCGGCATCATCGGTCTGGAACGGGGAGCCAATCGCCATCCTGCCGGCTTCCGAACCCATATTCTGGTGTGTCTTGGGGCCACTCTGGCCATGCTGACCAACCAATATATCATCGAAGTCATGGATATTTTTTCCGATCCCGCCCGGCTTGGGGCTCAGGTCATCACCGGCGTGGGCTTCCTTGGGGTGGGCACCATTTTCGTTACTGGGCGGAGCAAGATCAAAGGTCTGACGACTGCAGCCGGACTCTGGGCTTCCGCCACACTCGGTCTGGCCATTGGCATCGGTTTTTATTCTGGTGCATTGATCGCCGGCATCCTTATATTCACCAGCCTGGCTCTTTTACCCCGGGTGGAGGGCTATTTCTATAGCAAGTCCAAAGTCATGGACATCTACCTGGAACTGGAATCCATCGCTGCCCTTCGACAGCTAAAGCATGACCTTCAGGAAAAGGAGGTCCTTCTCTATGAATCCTCTTTGAGCAAACTGGATCCGGTGATTCCGGGGGCCATCTGCCTCAACATCGCCCTTCGGCTTCCAAAGGGCCTGGATCACTATAAGGTCCTGGATTTTCTCAACGAATATCCCTCCGTCTATATCGTGGAGGAGGTCTAAACCAACTTTATAAGCAGCTCTGCCAATTGGCGGGTTTCCGCCAAAGCGCAAAACCAACAAGACCCTGTAATCCCAATACTTATAAGGATTTACAGGGTCTTGTTTTGTGTTGAAAACCCGCCAATTGGCAGAGCTGCTTATAAAGTTGGTTGTTACACCGGGTAAACCATGTCTTCTTCGTTGAGAAGGTTCAGGTCGATGGCGTATCTTTTCTGTTCCCGGCTCTTGAAGAAGTCCTCCGCCGGTTTGGGCAGCATGGCCATGGACAGGGCATCCTCCTCCTGCTCCATGTACCGGGCAGCCGCTTTTCGGATCTTGTCCATTTCCGGTTCGATCAGGTCAGCGGGACGGCAGGTGATCTGTTCTTCGTCTCCGATGATCTTCTTGACGATCTCTTCCTTGATGGGAACGGTAGTCCGGCCGTACATGCCCTTAACCACCATTTTAACTTCGTTGGGGATCATTTTATAACGTTCGCCCATGACGACATTCAGAACAGCCTGGGTGCCCACGATCTGGCTGGTGGGCGTAACCAGCGGCGGATAGCCCAAATCTTCCCGAACCCTTGGGATTTCCTTCAGTACTTCCTCAAATTTATCCATAGCATTTGCCTGCTTCAGCTGGGAAACCAGGTTGGACAGCATGCCGCCGGGAACCTGATACATCAGGGTGTTGATGTCCACGCCCATCAGCTTGGGATCCATCAGGCCATTGTCGATGTACTTCTGTCGGATTGGAATGAAGAACTCGGCTACCTTGTCCAGAACTGCCAGGTCCAGGCCGGAATCGTATTCGGTGCCCTTGAAAGCAGCCACCAGGGGCTCTGTGGGAGGCTGGGAGGTGCCTTCTGCAAAGGGAGAGATAGCGGTATCGATGATGTCCACACCGGCTTCCACCGCCTTCATATAGGTCATGCTGCCAAAACCACTGGTAGCATGGGTATGGAGTTCCAGCGGGATGCTGATTTTGCTCTTAATGGCCTTTACCAGCTCGTACGTGTTATAAGGGCTCAGGAGGCCGGCCATGTCCTTGATGCAGACCGAATCGGCGCCCATTTCTTCAATTTCCTTAGCCAGCTTTATAAAGACTTCGTTGGTATGAACCGGGCTGATGGTATAGGAAATCGTCCCCTGAGCGTGGCCGCCGAATTTTTTGGTTGCCTTGATGGCTGCTTCCAGGTTTCGGGTGTCGTTCAAGGCATCAAAAATCCGGATGATATCGATGCCGTTTGCAATGGCCCTGTCCACAAATTCGTAGACCACATCATCGGCATAATGCTTGTACCCCACCAGGTTCTGGCCTCGAAGAAGCATCTGTAACTTAGTATTTTTCACGTTCTTTCGGATGGTCCGAAGTCTTTCCCAGGGATCTTCATCCAAAAATCGGAGGCAGGCATCGTAGGTAGCTCCGCCCCACATCTCCAGGGCATTGTAGCCCACACTATCCATGGTCTCCAGAATGGGAACCATCTCTTCCGTTCTCATTCTCGTTGCGATCAATGATTGGTGCCCGTCCCGCAGAACGGTTTCGGTAAACTTCACTTTTGCCATACAATCCTCCATAATTCAACTGGGAAAACATATCAGCATTATATCTTAAAAGGCTGATTTTTCCAATGTTCTTTCAATATGTATACAGTATTAATATCAAGATTTATATCAACTGGATCTCATCACCCGGGCGAATGATTCCTCCCTGGACGACCACAGTGAATATTCCTTCAGTAGGCATCACGCAACTGCCAGTCTGCTGCTTGATAGCACAGCCGTGATGGCACTCTTTCCCAATTTTAGAAACCTCTTGAATGGTTTCCCCAATCTGGAGACGGGTACCAATGGGAAGGGTTTTCAGCTCGATCCCCTCGGTGGTGATGTTTTCAGCGAAGGCCCCCTCTGACAGCTCCAGACCCATAGCCCGCATCTTGTCCACGCTTTCATTGGCCAGCAGGCTTACCTGCCGAATCGGATCCTGTCCACAGTGGGCATCCCCCTCGATTCCCTGATTTTCCAGGAATCTGGCTTCTTCCACCGGGTGCTTGATGACTCCTTTATTATCGCTTATATTGATTGCTAATACCTTTGCCATATTTATTCCTCCCTGTAATCCCCGGATTTCCCCCCGGATTTGCTGCTGAGCCGGATATCGGAAATCCGCATTCCTCGATCGATGGCTTTGCACATATCGTAGATAGTCAATGCGGCAACGGATACCGCATGGAGGGATTCCATTTCAATTCCGGTTTTTCCAATGGTGCTGGCCGATGCCTCGATATGGATGGCTGAATGTTCCTCATCCAGAAGAAAATCCATCTCCACGCCAGTGATAAAAATATTGTGGCACATGGGAATGGCGTAAGCCGTATTTTTAGCGGCCAAGATACCGGCTGTCTGGGCTACCGACAGGACATCCCCCTTGGCGATCCCCCCTTCCCGGATCCGCTGCAAGGTTTCCGGCTTCATATAAATGCTGCCCCTGGCAACTGCAGTCCTGTGGGTGTCGGCTTTTTCTCCCACATTCACCATCCTGGGGCGGCCCTTCTCATCAATATGTGTCAGCTGATCCATGGATGTTACCCTCCGATTTTATTCATATCCCTGGAAATCGGGGCCTGCCCGGATCCCAGATGATGCTTCTCTTCTTTCCCTTTGATGGCTTCTGTCAGTACCTTTTCCAGATCTCCTGGCTGTCCTTCCCGAAGGGCTTTCTTCAGGTCGATCTCCTTTTCGGAATGGAGACAAGTCTTTAATTTGCCGTCGGCAGTCAGCCTCAGTTTGTTGCACTGGCTGCAGAAGTTGCAGCTGATAGGGGTAATGAAACCGATTCGCCCCAGAGCCCCCCGGTACCGGTAAATCTCCGCTACCCCCTCCTGCTTTTCAACCGGGATCAGTTGAGGGAGGCGGGCTTTGATTTCTTCACTGGACATATAACCGTTGGTAAAATCGTTTTCAGCCCGTCCCACCGGCATCAGTTCAATGAAGCGTACTTCGTAATCGTGCTGAAGGGTCAGTTGGACAAAGTCCAGGATTTCGTCATCGTTGAAACCCTTCATCATCACCACATTCAGTTTGATAGGGACCAGACCTGCCTTGCTTGCGGCATTGATCCCGGCAATCGCCTGATTCAGATCCCCACCCCGGGTGATTTCCCGATACCGGTCATGTCGCAGGGAGTCCAGACTGATATTCACCCGATCCAGTCCGGCTTCCTTTAATTTCTCCGCCATCTGGGGCAGCAGGATTCCGTTTGTGGTCATGGTGATTTTCTCTACACCGGGGATCTGCTTCATCTGTTCCACCAACCCGACGATGCCCCTTCGGACCAGGGGTTCTCCCCCTGTCAGCCGATATTTGGTTATACCAAGTTTAGCAGCGGCCTCCACGACCCGGTGAATTTCTTCGAAGGTCAGAATGTTTTCATGACCCAGGTCGGCTACCCCTTCTTCCGGCATACAGTACCGGCATCTCAGGTTGCATTTATCTGTGACGGAGATTCTCAGGTAGTTGATTTCCCGTCCGAATGTATCTTTCATGTTGCCTCCAGTATAAAAGTCTTATCTTTTATTTTACCCCATATCCCCTCTTTTATCAACCTTCTTGTGGAAAGATTGACCGGGTGATATAATGAAGAAAAGGAGCCCCCAGGGTTCCAAACAGATGTGGGCGGCCACATTAAAAGCTACCTGTTGAAAGGGGAGAATACCGATGAAGGATTATTTTGCCATTGCCGCATCCCTGCTGGAATATAAAAAAGAATTATCTGCCCTGTTGCTGAGTCTGGATCCGGAAGATATCCGAAAAGGAAAACTGGTGCTGGATGACCAGGTTCTTTCTGACGATTTCCGAGCCGCTGTCCTTTCCCAGTCAAAGGGTCTTCTGGAGGATTATCAGATTCGATTCCACAATGGCCGCATTCAAATACGGGCGAACGTTCTGGCCCGGCAATTGGGTCCACTGACTCTGGAATACGATATCAACATCCAGGAATTCCGCTTTGACCCTTCTGGTCACAAGATTTTTGCTGACTTCCGGGAGACGGCCGTCTCCAATGGCCATATGGCCCAAAAGGTGGCAGTTAAGGCGGTTCTGCTGAATGGGCCCCTGCTGAAGACGGCCGCTCAGTTTTTGAAAAAGCCTTTCCTTCACGTGGACGGGAATCATCTTCTGGCTGATCTGGACAAGTTGCCCCTGCCAGCTACCCTTCCTGAAACATTGGAAGTCCGTTACCTCAGCAGCATCGACGGGAAACTGACCTTTTCCCTGCACCTATGATTGAAAAACAGGAGACGATTCACCTATGAAATATCTGGTTCTCAGCGATACCCACGGCAAAATCAATCGGGCTTCCCGGCTTTATCAGGAAGCCGGAGACTTTGACGGCATCATTCATTTGGGAGACAACGAAGGAGACGCCCGGGCATTGGAATCCCAACTGGGGACCGACGTCTTCTCCGTCAAAGGAAATATGGACGGCGGAGTCGGTGTGCTTCACCGAATCCTGGAAACGGAAGGGGGAAAGATCCTCCTGACCCATGGCCACCGGGAAGACGTAAAAAGCAGCCTGCAAAGGCTGCTCTACAAAACAGAGGAAGAAGGCTGCAAGGCAGCTCTTTTCGGTCATACCCACGAACCCTATTACGGAAATTACGACGGGGTGGTTCTCTTCAATCCCGGTAGTCTGACCCTTCCCAGGGCCGGGAGACTGCCTTCCTACGGAATCCTGGAAATCAAAAACGGAGAACTCCATCTATCCATCGCCTATTGTCAATGGGCGGAGGAAGTTGGAAATTCTCCGAAAAAGCCAGCTATTCAGGGGGGGTACCTCAAGGATCTCCTCAACAACAGTGATCGGTTCTAATAATAAAACCGGATACAAAATCCGGTTTTATTACCATTTTATTCGTTGTGATTGCCACTGTTAAACTTGGAGCTGTATTCTTCATAGATGGTCCCGGGGTCCTTTCCGGAATCGGAACCGCCATAATTTTTTCGCCCTGCAGGGGGCTTGGGCACCACAAAAGCGGCAACGATGTAGGCCAGGATACCGGAGAATCCGGCAAAAATCAGGCCTACAAAAATGACCCGGATCACCACCGGATCCACGCTAAAATATTCTCCGATTCCTCCGCAGATGCCGAGGAATATTTTATTGTCTTCGGATCGGTATAATTTCTTGTCCATCTTAAGCCTCCCCTTTCATCAGCTTCTCTTATCATTCTGATAGAATATCCCTGCTCCGGTTGCGGTCAATTTGCCACTCTCCTGGCTTCGGCCCTCAACAGTCAGGTGTATGATCTTCTTCCCAACAGAAACCACCCGGGCTTTTACCAGTAAGGTTTCCCCCAGCTCTACCGGCCGGATATACTTGATTTCCATGCTGACCGTCGGGGTGAAGTTTTGATCCGCATAAAACCTGGCCAGCATGCCCATAGCATAATCAAAGGCGGCGGCTGTAATGCCACCGTGAAGGATGCCGATCCGGTTGGTTTCCCATTTCTGGACCTTGAAGGTCAGAGTCACCGAGCCTTCTTCAAAACTACAGTTGTGATAATCCGGCGCCAGCATGCTGTTGACGGTCCCCTGCTGCCTTGCCACATCATCCCGGACCGATGATTTACAATAATCCTCTAATCGTTTCTGTCCGTCCATATTCCCTCCTATTGATTAATATTATATTTTTATTATAACACATTTCGGAGATTTGCGAAACAATACCGGCCCAAAGAGGAGCCGGTATAATGGATTAATGGTCCAAAATTGTTGAGGCGATTTTTTACCATTAACGGATACATAGTGGAACCTACTCCGATTTATTCGGAATGGCATAACGGGTATATTTTTCGCCGAACATAAGATAGTCCATTTCTTCCTTTGGCAGTTTTCCGTAACGGGCCTGGGCAATAATGTAGAACACTACCCCAAGAATCAGCCATACTGCGCAAAGGATCCATTCTTCCTTAGTCAGAGCACCAGGTCCAATGGGAAGGTACAGGTACAGGAAGAATCCGGATACTAATACTGCTAGTGCGCCTGTTACATAACCGCCGGGAGCCCGGTAAGGTCTTTCCAGACCAGCTTCCTTTTTTCGAAGAGCAATGTAGGAGAAAGAAACCATGAAATAAGCCACAACCGTTCCAAAGGCTGCTGCATCCACGAACCAGACAAGAGCTGCACGGCCCAAGACCGGAGTAATGATGGTAAAGAATCCAACTAGCAGGATTGCTGCCGTTGGTGTACCATATTTAGGATGAACACGGGCAAAGACGGTGGGTATCATCTTTGCTCTGGCCATAGCAAAGAGGACTCGTGTGGTACCGATAATGAATCCGTTCCAACTGGTCAGAATCCCGCACATGGCTGCGACGATCATAAACTTACCGAATAAAGGATTGCCCATGGTATAGGCAAAAGATTCTGCAACTGGGATACCTGCTGCATGACGGAAATCCATCGGAGCAGCCAGGGCGATGCTCAGAATCATCAGCATATACCAAGCCGCGGCCATGCAGATGGAGATGATCAGGACCTTTGCGATCTTATTAAGCGGAATGTTCATTTCCTCAGCTGCCTGAGGAATAACGTCAAACCCGACGAACATGGCCGGCACCATCAGAAGAACTGCCACCAGTCCGGAGGTTCCGGTAAAGGTGGGGAACATGTTTTGAGTGCTTCCTGTTGCTACGGATCCGAACAAGAAAGCAATTCCACCGATGGCCATGGCAATAGTGGCCATGGTCTGGAATATAGCGGATGTTTTTGCTCCTCTGTAATTGAGGAATGTCAACAGAGCTCCACCGATTACACCAACCAGCATCCAGCTGAAATAAACATCAAATCCAGCCACAGTCCAAATGTACCCGACCATGGGGAAGGGAATCAGATAGGAAATGGCTGCTGCAAGAGCAGGGCCTTCCCAGCAAGCTACACCCAGATAGGCCAGGCAGATGAACCAGCCTGTTATATAGGATGCATTATAGCCCAATCCACGATAAGAGAATACCAACTCTCCTCCGGCCAGTGGCAGCATTGGTGTCAGCTCGGCATAGCAAAGTCCTACGAAAATACACATGATACCGCCGATGACAAAGGCAATGATTGCCCCCCAAACACCCGCCAGCTCTACCCACTTGCCTGCCAGCATGATCCAGCCCCAACCGATCATGGTGCCGAAAGCCAGAGCTACGACATCCTTCAGTCCCAAAGCCTTTTTAAGCTCTTGACGCTCCATTCTTTGCTCACCCATAAAAAACTCCTTTCAACCGATAAA
>JBLJBD010000213.1:0-3223 GCA_047637815.1 Anaerovoracaceae bacterium | reverse complement strand
TCCGCCAGCATACCAATAAATCCATAGAAATAGTAGATCCTGACGGACTGTCCCTGATCTAGGGGCAGTTTTTTTATGGACTTGGAAGCAGGGAAGCGCTTGAGCCTGGGGCATTGGAAGCCTAGACGGCCCAGAATTGGCTTGAATTAGACAATCGGGGCCTTTTTTTGCATATATTGGTATAAAATTATTTTGAGAATGGATTGTAAATGGATTCTAATTGGTTGGATTTGGGCATGAGGTAAAATTCTCGATTTAGAGTCAAGGATTTTCCACTGAAATAACCATTTGAGGCAATATGCATAATAAATGGCAATAGAAAGAGAGGATTTTATACCATTTTACCCACAAAAGACGATTAATTGTCTAAAATGCCCGGCTCAGCTCTTGTAAGAGTAGGGAACTGGCCTTGGAATCCGACTTGACAACTAAAAAAGAACATGATACATTCGAAATACGATAACGAAATACGATATCGCATTTCGAATTTTTAATATCAAGGAGAATTCAACATGAAAAGCATCATACAAAAGAGATTGTTTCAAGGCTTTGTCTGCCTTCATATTCTTCATCACGCTGAAAAGGAGCCCTTTTACGGCACCTGGATGCTGGAGGAGTTATCGGAGCATGGCCATCGGCTGAGCCCTGGGACTTTGTATCCCATCCTCCACAGCCTGGAAAAGGATGGGCTGCTGACCAGCTTTGAAGAGAATGTAGAAGGAAAGATACGTCGCTATTATACAATTACGGAGTTGGGAAAGGAAGAGCTTCGGGAAGCCCATAATTACCTGAAAGAACTGACCCGGGAGCTGGAAGAGGAGGGAGAGAAACCTGATGAATAGAGTATTAGAAGTATTACGAGTGTCTACTTATCTGGGGCTGACATCCTTTGGCGGCCCCATTGCCCATCTGGGATATTTTCACCGGGAATATGTGGAAAAGAAGAAGTGGATTGATGAAAGTCACTACGCAGATCTGGTGGCTCTGTGCCAGTTCTTGCCCGGTCCGGCCAGCAGTCAGATCGGCATCGGAATCGGAAAGATCAGAGCTGGTTACTTGGGCGCCATTGCTGCTTGGATAGGTTTTACTCTGCCATCGGCCCTGGCGTTGGCTCTGTTTGCCCTATTCCTTAAGGACTTTGACGGGGGTACATTGGGGTGGATCCAGGGGCTGAAGGTGGTAGCCGTAGCCATTGTTGCCCATTCCGTTCTATCGATGGGACGAAAACTGGCCAATGAACGGAACACCGCATCCATTGCAGCCGTTACCATCGGCATTACGCTGTTTTTACCGACGGCTTTTACTCAGGTGATTCTGATCCTCTTGTCTGGGTTGCTTGGCGTTTACCTCTTTCGGGATAAAACAGCCGGAACGGTTCTCACTCAACCCAAAGAGCAAAAGGGGAGCAAAGCATTTCTTTTTTTAGTCCTTTTCTTCGGATTGCTGGCAGGACTGCCTGTGCTGGCACGGACCTTCCCGGAAATCTACCTGATTTTGGTCGACAGTTTCTATCGTTCCGGATCTCTGGTATTTGGAGGAGGGCATGTGGTACTGCCTCTATTGGAGCTTGAGCTTGTGCCGGAGGGACTGATCAGCAAGGAATCTTTCCTGGCAGGATATGGTGCGGCTCAGGCTGTTCCCGGCCCCCTATTCACCTTTGCCAGTTATCTGGGAGCTCAGATCGCCGGAATTCCTGGGGCGGTCATTGCTCTGATCGCCATATTTCTGCCCTCTTTTCTGCTGGTGCTGGGAGTCATGCCCTACTGGGATCGGCTGCGCAGGAATCCGACGATTCAGTCGGCGCTCATCGGGGTCAATGCTTGTGTAGTTGGGATACTGGCAGCGGCCTTGTATGATCCTCTATGGACGACGGCGATTCATGGAGCAGCGGATTTTGTCCTGGCTATGGCACTTTTTGTCCTGCTGGTTTTCTGGAAGACTCCTTCTTGGGCGATCGTTTTGCTCGGTGCTGGTGCCGGATGGGCGTTCTCTATTTTTTCGTTGTAGGAGCGAAGCAGGAGGAGTACAATGGAGTTACAAAATAGTGACAACAGATAGAAGCACGATAAGGAGACGTAAAGAATGGATCGATTAGTTCGGCTTGGGTTTTCACGAAAGACCTTGGAAGAAGCGGGAAAGTTTACCGACCTTTATCCAGGCCGGGTGATCAGCCAATATAAAGATCTGTATCGGGTGGCCCTGGAAGAAGGGGAATTGCTGGCGAAAGTAAAGGGAAAGCTTCGCTACCAAGCGGAGGAAGCCTGGGAATTTCCGGCAGTGGGGGATTTCGTTCTGCTGGACCGCCAGTCGGATGATCAGGGAAACGGCATCATCCACGGAATCCTTAAGCGAAAAAGCCTGTTTCAACGAAAAGCTGCCGGAGGCGGGGAAGGTCAGCAGGTGGTTGCGGTCAACATGGATATCGTTTTTCTCTGTATGTCCCTCAACAAGGATTTTAATCTGCGGCGACTGGAGCGGTATCTGGCCCTGGCCTGGGACAGCGGAGCTGGGCCGGTGATTCTCCTGACCAAAGCGGATCTTTGTCAGGACTTGGAAGAGCGACTGGCAGAAATCCAGTCCGTTGCCTTCGGCGTTCCGCTAATCGTTACATCCAGTCTTCTGGATGAAGGAATTGAAGAAATCCGGGAGCTGATCAAGCCGGGAGTCACGGCTGTTTTTCTGGGGTCCTCCGGTGTGGGAAAATCAACTTTGATCAATCATTTGCTGGGCAAAGAGTGGATCAAGGTGGGAGATATCCGGGAAGATGACGATAAGGGAAGGCATACCACCACCCGGCGGGATCTGATGCTGATACCGGATGGCGGAGCGGTAATCGATACCCCCGGAATGAGGGAAATCGGCTTGGAATCAGTAGATCTATCCTCCACTTTTCAGGACATCGAGGATTTGGCTCTGGCTTGCCGATTCCGGGATTGCACCCATGAATCAGAGCCGGGATGCCAAGTCCGAAGGGCTATCGAAGAAGGAACTCTTTCGGAAGAGCGGCTGGCCAGCTATAAAAAGCTGCAGAAAGAGAATCGATATGACGGCCTCAATTCCCGGCAGATCGAAAAAGAAAAAATCACCACCATGTTCGCTGAATTTGGCGGAATCAAAAACGCCCGGGATTTTGTAAAGAACAGCAAAAAAAGAAGGTGAAACCATGGGAGGAGAGATGGATATGAAAACATTGATTTTAAACGGTTCCCCCAGAAAAAACGGA
>JBLJBD010000212.1:0-10662 GCA_047637815.1 Anaerovoracaceae bacterium | reverse complement strand
GGATGCAGGTCACCGGAGCTGCGGTGATGCGGCCGATGAAGGACGACTTCGCTGCAGCCGTATCCAAGAGCTTTTCCGATAAGATGATTCAGCTTACGGGAGATCCGGCAGCCATCCTGCTAACGGAAGAATACATTGGTGGGCAGGAGGATTACAAAGAAAGCCTGGAAAAAATCCGGGCCTCCGGAGCACCGGTGGTATTCCTTCCTGCCAAGGGCAAGGATGCGGCCGTAATCATTTCCCAGGCCGCTGAAATGGGATTGGAAGTGACCTTCCTGGGAACCGATCTGTGGGAATCCGAAACCATGCTGGAACTGGACTTGGAGCGAACAGGAATCCGGGTAGCTTACTCCACCCTCTTCGATGCCAACCGGGCCATCAATCCCCTGTCCGAATCCTTCCTGAGGGCTTATCAGTCTGAATTTGGGCAGGATAAGGAACCGGAAAGCGCTGTCGCCCTGGCCTTTGATGCTTATCTGATCGGCATCGATGCCATCAACCGGGCGGGAACCGCCGTCAACGGCGATGCGGTCCGGGAAGCCCTTCAGATGACCATGCAGTTCAAAGGAGCTTCCGGCACCATTTCCTTCGATGCCAACGGGGACCCTATTAAATCCGTAGCAATCAAAGGGATCATGAATCATAAGGCAGAAAGTATTTACACGGTTGAACCTACCTGGGTGGTTCAGACCCCCCAGGAATAATAATAAAGGAGTACACATATGGAACAGAATATCAAAGCGGCTATTGACAATATCCGCCCCTACCTTCAACGGGATGGCGGCGACATCGAATTCGTCGAATACACAGAGGATAAAGTCGTTCGTGTTCGGCTTCAGGGGCGATGCAACGGATGCCCGGGAGCCAGAATGACCCTGAAGAACGTGGTGGAGCGAGTCCTGCGGGAGGACTATCCGGAAATCGCCGGAGTGGAATCCGTTGACTGATTCCATAAACAGAAAGAAAATCATCCCGATTCTCCTGTTGACTCTGCTGGTAGCGGGGAGCATATTTGCTCTCCCGCTGTTTTTGCATCAGGGACAAAACACCCTGGGGGAATCGGGTAATGGGTTGGATCTGCCTGCACCCCCGCCGGAACCGGAGCTTCCCGTATCTCTGGAAATCCTTTGCGTAGGGGATATCATGGTCCATGAGCCTCAGATTCCGTCCCAGTATGACAGCGCCACCGGGACCTATGATTATACCAATAACTTTCAATATGTAAAACCTTATATCGAAAAGGCAGACCTGGCTCTGGGCAACTTCGAAGGCACCTTCGGAGGAGCTCCTTACAAGGGTTATCCTGCTTTCAGCGCCCCGGATGAGTTGGCAACCGCCCTCAAAGGGGCTGGTTTTGATGTGATCATCACCGCCAACAATCATATGACGGACCGGGGCCATGATGGGGTGCTTCGGACCCTGGATGTGCTGGAGGGCAAGGGCCTTGTGACGGCTGGCAGCCGGCGGGATCCCGCAGGCCCCCGGTACGCCCTGACCACCGTGGAAGGTATTACGGTCGGCGTGGTTGCCTATACCTACGAAACCTCCGGCAGCGGCCCGGAAGTCTCCATCAACGGCAGTTTCATTCCCGAAAGGACCGCTGCCCTGCTAAACTCCTTCTCCTACAACCGACTGGAGGGAGATATGGCTAAAATTGGACAAACCATGACAGAAGCCCGGGAAGCCGGGGCTGAGCTGGTGATCCTTTACCTCCACTGGGGGGAGGAGTACCAGCGGACGCCCAACCAGTGGCAGCGTCAGATTGCTGAAAAGGCAGCGGCCGAACTGGGAGCGGACATCATCTTTGCTTCCCATCCCCATGTGCTTCAGGAAATGTCCCTGATTCCCGGAAAGAAACAGGGGCAGCAGGTACCGGTCTTTTACAGCATGGGAAACTTTATTTCCAATCAACGGCAGGAGACCCTGCAGAACAGGTTTACCGAGCAGGGCATGATCGCCCGGGTCAATCTGGAATTCATGAAGAGCACGGGAACCATCACTTCCCTTGGAATAGACGCTACCCCTACTTGGGTGGACCGATATAAGCGGAACGGAAAAACCGTCTACGAAATCATCCCCCTGGATGACCAGCTGGAAAACAATCCGGCACTGATGGAATCCGGTCATTTGGAAAGGGCCCGGCAGGCCCGGGAGGAGATCCATGGATTACTTGGCATTACTCAGTGAATATAGGGAAGAAATGATAGAAGCCCTCCAGGAGCTGATCCGTATTCCCAGTGTGGCGGGACCTCCGGTGGAAGATCCCAGGGAAGGATACCTTCCCTTCGGCCCGGAAGTCCATCGATGCTATCAGGCTATGCTTTCCCGGGGAGCCCGGGACGGATTCCTGATCCGAAACGTGGACAATTACGGGGGCCATATCGAATTTGGCGGCCATGGAACCGAAAAGCCGGAAGAATCGAATCTTTCCGGAGAAATCGTGGGAATCCTGGGGCACCTGGATGTGGTGCCGGAAGGGGAGGACTGGGATCGGGATCCTTTTGGGGGAGAACTGATCGATGGGAAAATCTTCGGGCGGGGAACTTCCGACGACAAGGGACCGGTGATTGCCGGTTATTTTGCCATGAAAGCCCTGAAGGACATAGGATTCAAGCCACCCAGAAGGGTGCGGCTGATACTGGGCCTGGACGAAGAGACGAATTGGGATGGGATCCGGTATTATCTGGAACGGGAAGAAGCTCCCAATCTGGGATTTACACCGGATGCAGAATTCCCCGTGATTCACGGGGAAAAGGGGATTTTGATTTTTGAAGTAGCCAAAAAATTCAGCAAGTCGACTTTAAAAGGGTTGGAACTCCGATCCCTGAAGGGAGGAAATGCAGCCAACATGGTTGCGGACCATGCCCGGGCCCTTCTCCGGGGAGAGGATTACAGCAAGGTTCGGGAGATTCTGGAGGAATACCGGAAGGAGACCGGCTACCGGGTACTGGCAAAAGGAATCGGTAAAAGCCTGGAGATCACAGCCCACGGCAAATCGGCCCACGGTGCCAGGCCGGAACAGGGTCTCAATGCCATCTCCATCCTGATGGAGGTGCTGGGGAGACTGCCTTTGGTTCAGGAAGACCTGCTGGAATTCATCGAATTCTACAACCGGCACATCGGCTTCGAGCTGAACGGCAAGTCCTTCGGATGCAGTCTGTCGGATACGGTTTCCGGCCATCTGGTCCTCAATGTAGGGACCATGAAGGTGGACCCGGAGGCAGCCCGGATGGTGATCAATATCCGGTATCCGGTGACTTACACGGCGGAGGAAGTTTATCAGACCTTTCTGCCCCTGCTGAACCGCCATGACTACGGAATCCTTCGGATGAAGCATCAGCCTCCGATCTACTTTCCGGAAGACCATACCATCGTTCGCACCCTGATGGAAGTGTACCGGGAGCAGACCGGCGACCGGGAAGCCAGGCCTCTGGTCATCGGTGGGGGAACCTATGCCCGGGCAGCGGATAATATAGTAGCCTTTGGCATGACCTTTCCGGGGGAAGAAGAACTGGCCCACCAGAAAAACGAATGCATCTCAGTGGAAAGCCTGCTGAAGGCAGCGGCCATCTACGCGGAAGCCATCCATCGTCTCAGCGGGGGAGATCCAGCTGATTCCTTTGGTTGTACAGCGAGCGATAGCCAAAGTGAAGAGAACAGAACACCGCCAGACATACCGCAGCTGTGATGGCCACCATGATGGCAATCTGATAAAGGATGGCGGTGGAAGGGGATGTTCCTGAAAGGATCTGCCCCGTCATCATGCCGGGCAGGGCGATGATCCCCATGCCCAGCATGGAATTCATGGTAGGCAGCAGAGCCGTTTCCAGAGCCCGGTTTACATCGGGAAGAAGAATCTGTTTTGGGGATGCCCCCAGGTTCAGGAGGGTTTCCATCCGGCTTCGACCGGTAGTCAGGCTTTCGTGAAAGGTTTTTAAGGCAAGAGTAATGCCGGTCATGGCGTTGCCAATAATCATTCCAGCTAAGGGAATGGTGTACTGGGGGTTGAACAGGCTGACCCCGATGACGATTTGAGTGAAATACCCCAGGATGAAGAGGCCGGTCAGGGTCAGGGACAAAGAAACCGACCACCGGAAAGAACGGTTCATCCAGGGGTTTTTTCGCAGGATTCGAGTGATGGAGAATACCACCATTGCGGTCACATAGGCAATCGTAAAAACCGGATGAGGGTTTTCAAAGACAGCAGTCAGGATGAAACCGGCCAGGACCAGTTGGACAGACATTCGAAAGGTTCCAAGGAGCAACAGTTTGGACTGACTGATCTTTGACTTTTTCATCAGGATCAGCACCAGGATCAGCAGCAGATAAATCAGGCTGAACTGGAGAATGTTCAGTTGGATGATCTCATTGATGGCTGCCACCTCCCTCCCCGGTAATCCGACATCCTTCTTCGAAAAGGATTCGACTTTCTGCATATTCATCAGTCAGTCCGGGATCATGACTGATCAGGATCAGGCTGACGTCTTCCTGTTTAACGTATGCGGCAAGGTTTTTTAATAAGGACCGGCTGGTGATGGTGTCCAGGGCAGAGGTTGGTTCGTCCAGAAGAACTACCCTGGGCCCAAAGGAGAGAAAGACCGCCAGATAGACCCGCTGCTTTTCGCCGCCGGAAAAAGTCGTACAATCCGTATCGGGATCTGCGGTCAGGCAGCAGAGCTCGAGAAAAAAGCGGATTCTTTCCGAATCTGGCTCCGGAAGTTCCCGGAATTGATAGAATTGCCGGAAATTTTCCCGAATGGTTCCCGGGAAAAGAAAGACCGACTGGCTGACCAGGGATACTTCCCGCCGGTGAGTCAGGGAATCCAGCTCCCGGATATCCTGTCCCCGGTATAACAGGGTGCCTTCCTCCGGATCCAGGGTGCCGTTAAGAATCCGGAACAAGGTGGATTTGCCGCAGCCACTGGGCCCTGTTAAAAACGTGATCGTATTTTCCTCCATGGTCATGTCCGGATAACGGATGCCGTTGACGGCCAGTCCCAGGGACCTGAATAATTCCTTCATGGATGCTCCTTGCTGATCGTTAAAAGGGATATAGAAGTTACGAATATTATACAACGAGGAGCCGTCGAAAAAAAGGGTTGCAAAGCTGCCTGGGACCATTTATAATTATGGCGTAAGTAATCTGTTTCAGGGCGAGGTGGAAGTCCTCACCGGTGGTAAAGCGCTTTATGCGACGAGTCCACGAGCGTAATAGCAGAGCCGGTTAGATCCCGGTACCGACGGTATAGTCCGGATGAAAGAAACAAAGGTTGGCTTTTCACGTGCTGACGTGCCCCTGAAACCTTTTTCAGGGGTTTTTATATGCCATGAACCGGAAACAGAGCATCAACCGAGGGACTTGCTCCCAATCCAATGGAGGAAATAGAAATGAACACCAATCCAAAAACCGTTAAACTGACCAAGCTGGCCATGCTGGGTGCCGTATCCCTGGTACTGGTCCTGCTGATCCGAGTGCCTTTTCCGCCGGCTCCCTTCCTGGTTTATGATCCGGCAGACGTACCCATTTTCATCGCCGGATTCGCTTTCGGTCCTTTGGCCGGGCTGTCTCTGACCGTCATCGTCAGTTTTATCCAGGCCTTTGCCCTGGGGGGAGACGGAATCATCGGATTCTTCATGCACGTGGTATCCACCGGCGCCTTTGTGCTGGTATCCAGCCTGATTTATAAGAAGCACAAAACAAAGAAAGTTGCGTTGATTGCCCTTCTTTGTGGTACAATTGTAATGACGGTCTCCATGGTGGCTTGGAATCTGATCATCACCCCCTATTTCCTGGGCGTCCCCAGAGAGGCGGTCATGGCCATGATGCTGACTGTCATCGTGCCCTTCAATCTGCTGAAGGCCGGCATCAATTCACTGATTACCCTCTTTACCTACAAGTCCATCGCCAAATTCCTTCATAAATAGAAGGAAAGGGCAGGGGACCGGGGAAGGAGGCTGCCCAGAGGAGTTTTATGAAAAAAAAGGAAGAAACCGTCCGGAGCCTTTCCATCCGGAATGAAGAAGAAACCAGGGCTTTTGGCCATCAGCTGGCGGACCGGCTGGAGCCGGGCAGTGTGGTTGCTTTGATTGGAGACCTGGGAACAGGCAAAACAACATTGTCAAAATATATTGCAGAGGGTCTGGGGATTACGGAAGTAGTCACCAGCCCTACTTTTACAATTGTCCAGGAGTATCACAGCGGCCGGCTGCCTCTGTATCACTTCGATGTTTACCGGATCGGAGACATCAGTGAAATGGAGGAGCTGGGCTACGAGGAATATTTTTTTGGTGACGGCGTTTCCCTGGTGGAGTGGGCCGACATCATCCAGGAACTTCTCCCGGAAGAGGTCCGGATCATCCGGATCGAGTACGGCAGGGAGCCGGAGGAAAGGATCTACCATTGCAACTTTTAACCATTGAAACCACTGGGGCTTCCGCCTCAGTTGCCCTGTCAGATCAGGCCGGAAACATGATCCTGGAGACTTCCTCTGAGCGGATGAATCATCTGCAGAATCTGATGACCATGATCCAGTCGGTGCTAAAAAAACGTTCATTGCAGATAAGCGATGTGACAGCTATTGCAGTATCAGAAGGCCCCGGGTCCTTTACCGGAATCCGGATTGGCGTGTCTGCAGCCAGGGCTCTGGCCCAGGCCCTTTCCCTGCCGGTGATTCCCGTGCCAACCCTTCAGTCCTTTGTCTATCAGGAACCTTCCGGGGAGAATTTCATCGTTTCTCCCCTCTTTGATGCCCGGAGGAGCCAGGTTTATGCCGGTGCTTACCGATTGGCGGATCCGGCAGAAAAGGAAGAACATTCATCCAATGGGGGAATCCTGCCGGTAGTGGAAGGAAAAGCCTGGGATGTCCGGGAATACCTGACCCGACTGGCGGAGCAGGCTGACCGGGAGGTCCGATTTTACGGAGACGGGACGGGGGTATATGAGAAGGAAATCCAGGAATGCGTCGAGACCCTGGCCGGCCGGGGGATACGGGGTTCCATCGCGGAACCGGAGAACCGATTCCAGCGGGCGGATTCGGTCAGCAAGCTGGGTATGGAGCTGATGAATGCCGGAAAGAAGGTCAACTACGGTCAGGTCAAACCGGTTTATATGCGCAAGGCGGAAGCAGAACGAAAGCTGGAGGAAGCATGTCAGAAATGATCATCCGGCAGGCCCGGGAATCGGATATCGACGAAATCACACGGCTGGATCAGCTTTGTTTTTCAGCGCCCTGGAGCCGGGAATCCTTTCGCCAGGAGATCCTGGAAAACGGTCTGGCCCTTTACCTGGTGGCGGAGCTTCCCCAGACGGGAGAATTGGTTGGTTATGCTGGCATCTGGGCCATCCTGGATGAAGGCCACATCACCAATGTAGCCGTCCACCCCGGATACCGGAGAAGGCACATCGGAGAAGCCCTGGTCAAGGTTCTGCTGGAAGAAGCCTCCACGTCCGGCATCCGGCAATTTACACTGGAAGCCCGGGTGAGCAATGAGCCAGCCATCCGCCTTTACCGGAAATTCGGTTTCCGGGAGGCAGGAGTCCGAAAAGGATATTATGAAGATAACAATGAGGATGCCCTCATCATGTGGGCAGAGGCCACTGCGGAGGCCACTGAGAAATAAAGGAGCGGAGATTGAAACAGCAAATACTCACATTAGCCATCGAATCCAGCTGTGATGAAACCTCGGCAGCGGTGGTTCGAAACGGCCGGGAGGTCCTTTCCAATATCATCTCTTCCCAAATCGATGTCCATAAGGTATTTGGGGGTGTGGTGCCGGAAATCGCTTCCCGTCATCACCTGGATAACATCAATCAGGTGGTAGACCAGGCTCTGCTGGAGTCGGGGAAGACTCTGGACGATATGGACCTGATCGGGGTTACCTACGGGCCCGGTCTGGTGGGAGCCCTTTTAATCGGCCTGTCCACCGCCAAAGCCTTTTCTCTGGCTAAGGGGATTCCTTTGGTGGGGGTTCATCACCTTCAGGGACACATCAGCGCCAATTATATCGAGCATCCTGAGTTGGAGCCTCCTTTTCTGGCTCTAATCGTTTCCGGAGGTCACACCAGCCTGGTGGATGTTTCCGGGTATAACGAAATGAAGGTCATCGGAGGAACCCGGGATGACGCAGCGGGAGAAGCTTTTGATAAAGTTGCCCGGGTTTTAGGTCTTGGCTATCCGGGGGGTCCTCTCATCGATCGTCTGGCAAAAGAAGGAAATAAGGATGCCGTGCCCTTCAAGCGGGTCTATCTGGAAAAGGGCAGCCGGGACTTCAGTTTCAGCGGCACCAAGACCGGTGTCCTCAACTATATCAATTCAGAAAAGCAGGCAGGACGGGAGATCAACAAGGCGGATGTGGCTGCCAGCTTCCAGCAGGCCGTGATGGAGGTCATCGTTGCCAAAGCCGTCGAAGCAGCCCGGGATCTGGGCAGGGATAAGATCGTTCTGGCAGGGGGAGTGGCTGCCAACAGCTGTCTCCGGGAAATGCTGACGGAAGCTTGTCTTGAGCAAGGCCTGAAGTTGTACTGCCCGTCCCTGCTCCTCTGCACCGACAACGCGGCCATGATTGGTTGCGCTGCTTATTATCGCTATCAAGAAGGACTGGTGGATGACCTGACGCTGGATGCAGTGCCGGGACTGCCCCTGGGATCCGTATAAGGATGAAAAATGATTGTATTATCAGCCAATAATCTGACAAAAGCATATGGCACTGACCTGATCCTTCAGGGGATTTCTTTCCATGTCAACGAGGGAGACCGGGTGGGCATCATCGGAGTCAACGGAGCCGGCAAGACTACCTTGCTCCGGATGCTGACCGGAGAACTTTCCCGGGATGAAGGGGAAGTCTATATTTCCGGGAGTACCACCATCGGCTATCTGAAACAGGCCGAAAGTTTTTCCGGAGAACGGACGGTGCTGGAAGAGGCCTTTGGCATTTTTCAAGGGCTGATGGCCATGGAGGAGGAGCTGGAGAAGCTTTCCCAGGAAATCGCTGCCGGATCCCGGGAGGGAAAAGAGGTGGACCGGCTGTTGGATCAGCACCACCGGCTTCAGGAACAGTATGAACGGGAAGGGGGATACACCTACCGGAGCGAAATCACCGGAATCCTGAACAGTATGGCATTCACAGAGGACATGGTCCATAAAAAGCTTTCCACCCTGAGCGGCGGGGAGAGGACCCGTCTTTCCCTGGCCTGCCTCCTGCTGAAAAAGCCGGATATACTGTTTCTGGATGAACCCACCAACCACCTGGACATTGGAACCATCAAGTGGCTGGAGCAGTTCCTCCGGACCTATAAGGGCACGATTCTGCTGATTTCCCATGACCGATACTTTCTGGATCAAATGGTGACCCGGATTTTTGAAGTGGAGAATCACAAGCTTCATATATATGAAGGAAATTACACCGCCTACGCCGAGAAAAAAAGGCAGCGGCTGGAGGAAGACCTGCGGCGATTCGATCAGCAGCAGAAGGAAATTCACCGTCAGGAAGAAATGATCCGCCGATTCAAGCAGCACGGCACGGAGAAACTGGCGAAACGGGCCCAATCCCGGGAAAAACAGTTGGCAAAGCTGGATGTGATGGAAAAACCGGTTAACGGAACCGGATCCATGAAAATCCGGTTCAAGGAAAATTTCAAAAGCGGAACCGATGTCCTGCGGGGAGAAGATCTTTCTATGAGCTTTGGTCACGGCCAGAACAAGCGGGAGCTTTTCCACCAGGTTGGATTTGATATCAAACGGGGAGAACGGATCTGCATCGTGGGGCCCAACGGAGTTGGCAAGACCACTCTGCTGAAGGTCATGATGGAAGAACTGGAGCCGGATCAGGGCCACCTGAAGGTGGGTCACAACGTGGTCTTTGGCTATTACGACCAGGGGCAGCGGCTGCTGAACCCTTCCAATACGGTCTTTGATGAAATGAAGGATGCCTATCGCCTTTATACGGATACGGAGATGCGCAGCATCCTGGGCCGGTTCCTCTTCCGTGGGGAGATGGTCTTTCAGCAGATCAGCAGCCTCAGCGGCGGAGAAAGGGCCCGTCTGTCCCTGCTGAAGATGATGCTGTCCGGGTCCAATGTGCTGGTGCTGGATGAGCCTACCAATCATCTGGATATCAGCTCCAAGGAAGTGGTGGAGGATGCGCTTCTGGATTTTCCCGGAACCGTCATCGTGGTTTCCCACGACCGATATTTTCTCAACAAAGTGCCTACCCGGATTCTGGAGCTGAGTTCTTTAGGGCTGGATTCCTACCTGGGTGCCTACGACTATTATATGGAAAAGAAGCAGTCCATCGGCTCCGGGAAAAAATATCTTCAGGAGCTGCAGAGGGCCATGGGGGGCGAAGAATCCGAAGGGGAAGAACCGGAAGACCCGGCGGCAATCCGAAAAAGGAACAAAGAAGCGGAGGCACTGGCCCGCCGAAAAGAGCGGGAAACGAAAAAATTGGAAGAAAAAATTTCGACCCTGGAAGAAGAAATCGCATTTTTCGAGGGTGAAATGTGCAAAGAGGAAGTATTCACCAATCATGTTTTATTGGGCGAGTACCATGAAAAGCTTGAAATTTCAAAGAATTCCCTTTCGGATACCTACGATGACTGGTTAGCCTTGCAAGAATAGTTTGATAGTCAAAATAAAATGAAGAAAAAACAATTTTTTTGTTGCA
>JBLJBD010000211.1:0-3871 GCA_047637815.1 Anaerovoracaceae bacterium | reverse complement strand
ATATCCAGAAGCACCCGGTCCATTCCTTCCATACCAACGGTTGCTACCCGGATAAAATTATCGATGGTCTTTTCTTCCTCCTCATCCACCACTCCGTCCGTTCCCTGAATGCCATAACCCTTGACGGCCAGTAATGCCGCCAATACCCCAGCCTGGGTGCAGGTGGCAACCTTCATGGAACATCCTGCTTTGGCTCCATCGCAAACCATGCCGGCTGCATTGCCCAGTACACTTTTCATGGCACTGAGCAATTCCGCTTCCCGGCCTCCCAGAAGATAGGCTGCTCCGCAAGCGGTTCCTGTTCCTGCAATGACAGCTCCGCAAACTGCTGACAGAAATCCAAGCCGATTCTTGATATAGATGGTAACCAGACTGCTGATAGCCAGCGCTCGAATCATCTGTTCGTAATCGGCGCCCATTTTTCTGGCAATGCTGATAACCGGTATGGTGGATGCCAGCCCTTGGTTCCCGCTTCCTGTGTTACTGACCACCGTGATGTCGCAGCCAGCCATTCGGGCGTCAGTAGCAGCCGCTACCCACATCATGGCAGTAGTACTGTAATCCTCCGCTAAAACTCCCTGTCCCACCGATTCTCTGATGTTCCGTCCAACTGAAATTCCATATTCTCCGGCCATTCCCTCTTCTGCAATGATCATATTCATTTCTGCTGCTTTCTCAATGATTGTCAACTTTTCCAAAGGAACCGTTTCTGCAAAAGCGAGAATGGTGCTCAAAGACAATTCCGGATAGGATCTTTCAGCTGCCTTTTCTGAAAAAGATCTGTCAGCAGGGATTTTTTCTTCTCCGTTGACTCGCAGAGAGATGATATTGGTATAACTGTCCTGGATGAGCACTTCCACCAAATCCTTTTCCGTTTCCATTTCCAGCTTTATATAAAGCTTTTTTTCGGAATCGGACACATGGAGATGAAGCTGTCCACTGGCAATGAAGGATTCCGCTATCTGAATCTGATCCTCTGTGATCCCGGAAAAAACTTCCAGCCCCAGTTTCGGGTCCCCGCCGAATGCCCCCAGGGCGATGGCCAGCCCCACGCCGCAGCGGCCGTTGGTTCGGGGGATACAGACTGCAGCTGCATTTTTAATAATATTGGCGGACAAACTGCAACTTATTCTTTTAATCTCACCGGATCCATGGCTTCGGGCAAAGGCGGCGGCGAAGGCGATTCCGGCCGGATCGGTGCACCCTAAGGCCGGAACCATTTCTTTTTCAAGAAGTTCTATAATGTACTCATGATTCATGATGATCATCCCTCCCAATTGAATGGCAATAACCTGTCAAAAAAATATAAAGCAATTCCCGTGCCAACGGTGTATTATCCCGAAAGCATTGGAATTGCTTACATGTGTCAGTAGGGGCAGTCTCATTTCGGCTTGAGTCTCAGGTCTAGTCTCAAATCCGTCTCACCGCAGTCTCAATTCGCCACAATATAGTCTCAACCCAGCTCCCCGGTTTTCTTTTTTCTGTAAAAGGTAGCCCGGCTGATTCCCATTTCCTTGCATATCCGAAGAACCATCTCCTTGTGGGGCAGGGATTGATATCGGTTCATGAGTTCATTTAAAATTTGATCTTCTGCGTTGACATTTCTTGGCTTGGAATACGCTATATTTTCAGAAGCCTTCGGGGATTCTCCCTCCTTCAGGTTGAGCCTTCTCCGAATCAGGGGCTCGCTGAGGGTCTCCCGGTTTTCCAGGCAGACGGAAAATTCCATAACGTTCTGTAATTCCCTTACATTCCCCGGCCAAGGGTACCTTAGGAACAGCTCCAGTACTTCTTTGGAAAGCCCCTTTATATCCTTTTCAAACTGGCTGTTGTAATACTGCAGGAAATGTTGGGCCAGATATTCGATGTCCTCCTTCCGTTCCCGGAGGGGTGGTATGTGGAGAGGAAAGATGTTCAGGCGGTAATAGAGGTCTTCTCGAAACAGGTTTTGCCGGATCCGTTCTTCCAGATTGGCATTGGTGGCGGAAAAAATCCGCACGTCAATTTTTCTGGTCTCATTGCTTCCCAGCCTGCAGAGCTCCTTTTCCTGAAGGACCCGCAGCAGCTTAACCTGGAGCTTAAGAGGTAGTTCTCCGATCTCATCCAGGAAGATGGTTCCTCCGTCGGCGATTTCGAACTTCCCGGCTTTTCCTGCATGCGCACCTGTAAAGGCTCCCTTCTCATAGCCAAAGAGTTCGCTTTCCAGCAGTTCATCGGGAATAGCCCCGCAGTTGATGGGGATAAAGGGTTTTTTACTCCGCTTTCCAGCCTGGTGCATAGCCCTGGCAAAGAGTTCCTTGCCCGTACCGCTTTCTCCCCGGATCATCACAGGCGATTCGGTTTCTGCCACCTTTGCAGCCATCTCCTTCAACTCCTGCATCACATCCGATACGCTCAAGATGCTTCCGAAGGTGATGCCACAGTGGTCTTCCGCCGAACGGATCAGTTCCCTCTTCAGCTCATCGGCATCGTCCAGGAGGTACAGATACTTTTCCCTCTTGGTGCTGTTCACAATGGTTTTCATCTTCTGGGTCAGCCGCCGATTTTCTTCCAGGGCGACCAATTCTCCGTACTTGGCTTCCAGCAGGGAGGCCATTTTCTGGACGAAGTTCACATAGGCCTGGCAGTTGTCCAGGATCGTCCGCTTTTGTTCCTGATTAAAGGCAATCAGGCCGATGACACCGATGGGCTGGTTTTTCCAAGAAATGGGGACGCAGATTTCTGCTTCTTCCATGCAGTTTTCCACCCCAGGGCATTCCTGACAGATCGAGTCTGCTCTCGCTTCTTCAATAATGCACACGTCACCTGTGGCAAGGCAGATGGAAAAAGCTGATTTTTCAGCGATATTGCCGAACTCCGGATTCTGATACCGCCCTGTGGCCGCAATCCGGTTCCTGTCCGAGTCCATGATGGTAACATCAATTTTTGTTACCGCCTCGATGGCTTCCGCTATTTTCTGGGACAGGTCCTTCATCTCGTTCATGGAAATCTGGAGCTTATTCATGCCGGTTATCCTTCCAATCTTCCTTTGTCAGACAGGTAATGTGTTCTGTTCGGATGTCTCCCATCAAAGGCCAGGGAACGTCTTTGTTTGTGTGGTGGTACCGGAATCCGCATTTCTCCTGGACTCGTTTGGACTTCTCATTTCCGTCGAAATATCCGCACCACATTTTTTCCAAGTGCAATTCCTCAAATCCATAACGGATTAATTCCCTCACTGCTTCCGGAATCAGCCCCAGGCCCCAGAAGGGAACGCCAATCCAATAACCGATTTCCGCTTCATTCTCCTTCATGCTGATATTGCTGGCTTCGTCGAAGAGTAATCCAATGCTTCCTACCGCTTGGTGATTACTTTTTAATATGGTCGCATAGGTCCCCGGCTTGGACAGGTACTCCCTGATGATTTCTCGGCTATTTTCTACTGAGGTATGAACAGGCCACCCGGCGATCGGGCCTACCGCGGGATCACTGGCATATTGATATAAGTCTTCGGCATCCGATTCCTTCCATGGTCTCAGGATTAATCTTTCAGTTTCAAATCTTGTTTTCATTTTTCTGGCCTGCCTTTTCTCATGCTTTGATTTGTTTTCAAGGGGCTCCGGTGCTTCAGTATTAGTTTATACAAGTCATGAGATTTCGTCAACTCGAAAGGGGATCCAACAGGGCAACGCAGCTTGGGCTGACATTTCCAATTTAAAATGGAGGTCGACATTTCTGCCGAACCTCCAAGATTCATAACTACTGCTAATCCTTTAAACCGTGTATCGCTAATTGGCAATCTTCTCCACAAAACGCTGGAGGATGGCCGCCACCTGACTCCGTTCTGCCGTACCGGCAGGGTCCAGAAGGCTGTTGCCCGTTCCGTTGATCA
>JBLJBD010000210.1:0-3075 GCA_047637815.1 Anaerovoracaceae bacterium | reverse complement strand
TATGAAGAGATGGGGAATCCCCTCTCCGGAAAAACCCTGACCAAAGAATCCATCCAGTTTCTTTATGAAAATGCCCTTCGTCTGGAAACCCTCTTTCAGGAACCGGTCGATATTGAGTGGACAGGACTATTGGATGAATTTACTGTTTTACAGGTTCGGCCGATAACCGTCTTTAAAAAAGATGACAACCAGCAAAGGCAGTGGTATTTGACGCTGACTCCTTCAGGCGAAAAGCTGCTGGACCTGGCTGATCGGGTGGAAAAAATCCTGATACCAGAACTGATTCAAGAGGGACAGCGTTTAGCCGCTCTTGAGCCTGAAGGCCTTGACCGGGAAGAATTTTTCCGAGAATTAAAGATACGGGGTGAAAGCCATGATCGATGGGAACAGGTTTACCGGGATGATTTCATCCCATTTGCCCACGGAATACGACATTTTGGATCCTTTTATAATGACTTGATGAAGCCAGTGGATCCTTATGAATTTATTCACCTGCTGAAAAATCAGGATATGCTGGCTCGCCGAAGAAATCGCCGGATGAATTCTCTCGCAGACTATCTCCGGACATCCCCTATTCTACAAGAAAAGATCCAACAATGGATGGATCTGGGCTATGAAGGCAGACTGCTTCTTGAAAAATTGGAAGAAGCCAGCAAAACAAAAAACCCGTCTAAGGACTTTGCCCAACTCTTTTTAGATTTTTTAGAGCATGAAATGGATCTCTCCTATGACCAGGTTCCGTTAAAAGAAGTTCCCGAAACCAGCCTTGGGGTAATCCTGGCCCTGGCAAAGGATGCTGAGCCAAAGGAAGATCCGGGGTCTGCTGAGAAAGAAAAGGATTTATCGGATGCATTCTTAAAGAAAGCCCGGGAAGAATTCCTGCTGGAAGAAGCCAAAAACTGGCTTCGGATTGGTCGGGTCAGCTGGAAACTAAGGGACGATGACAATCTGCTGTTGGCGAAGATTGAAAGCCAGCTTCAGCATTTTATAATGGTTGGTTTGGAAAGGCAGTACGAGGGTATCGCAGAAAACATATCCATCCCGCTTCCCCGGGATTCTGAAAAAGCGCTCGGGGAAACCCAGAGAAAAACAAAAGCCCGGCAACTGACCGGTCAGCCTTCTTCTCCCGGAATATATTCAGGGGTCGCCAGGGTGATTCGGTCCATCCGGGATTTTAAAGGGACAGCAAAGGGCGAAGTGCTGGTTTTTGATGCGGTAGAACCTCAAATGACCTTCATCATCTCCCTTGCCGGAGCTATTGTTGAAAGGCGTGGCGGAATGCTCGTCCATAGTTCCATCATTGCCAGAGAAATGAATATCCCGGCAGTAAACGGAGTACCGAAAGCCACCTCCCTCATCCAAACCGGAGATTTCATCACCGTAAACGGAGATTTGGGAATTGTGGTAATCGGCAAACCAGAATTTGAGATCGAATTAGGTCTTTAAATCCGTGCCACTCCTGTTTCAATCGCTGCTTTTTTAACTGCATCGGCCACCGCATCCCGTACCCTTTCATCAAAGGGAGCAGGAATCACATACTCTTTGGATAATTCCTCTTCCGAAATGACTGCAGCAATTGCTTTAGCTGCTGCAATTTTCATCTCTTCATTGATGTCTGCAGCACGGGCATCCAGAGCTCCTCTGAAGATGCCAGGGAAAGCCAATACATTGTTGATCTGATTAGGAAAATCACTTCGGCCGGTACCCACGATCAGAGCCCCGGCTCCAAAGGCTTCCTCGGGGA
Source organism: Anaerovoracaceae bacterium (assembly GCA_047637815.1). Classification (GTDB taxonomy): domain Bacteria; phylum Bacillota; class Clostridia; order Peptostreptococcales; family Anaerovoracaceae; genus UBA5559. Next base: position 1,331 of record JBLJBD010000210.1, on the reverse strand, counting down.
AGATTTCCGGAATCGGATTGGACATGGCAAATATGATCGGGTCCGGATTCATCCTCCGGACCATTTCTCCGGTCAGAACACCCGGTGCCGAGACACCAATAAATATATCTGCTCCCGATATCACCTCTTCCAGGGTGCCTTTTTTCATTTTCGGGTTGGTAATCTTTCCCATCTCCGCCTGATAGGGATTCAGACCCTCCTGGCCTTCATAAATGGCTCCCATTCTATCACAGAGAATCACATCCTTGATTCCCATTTTCAGAAGTAGTCTTGTGATAGCGATTCCTGCAGAGCCTGCTCCGGATACAACCGCTCGCTGATCGGTCAGTTTCCGGTCTGTCAGCTTCATGGCATTGATGATTGCGGCAGCAACCACCACAGCTGTGCCATGCTGATCGTCATGGAAAATGGGAATGTCGCAGATCTGTTTCAGTTTTTCTTCTATTTCAAAACAACGGGGAGCCGAGATGTCCTCCAGATTCACGCCGCCGAAACTACCGGCCAGCAGGGACACGGTCCGTACGATATCATCCACTTCTTTGCTTCGAATACACAAGGGAAAGGCATCCACATCCCCAAAGGCTTTGAAGAGGGCACATTTTCCTTCCATGACCGGCATCCCTGCTTCCGGTCCAATATCGCCAAGGCCTAAAACCGCTGTGCCGTCGGTGACGACAGCAACCAGGTTCCATCGCCGGGTCAGATCATAACTCTTATTGACGTCTTTTTGGATTTCCAGGCAAGGCTCTGCAACACCCGGAGTATAGGCCAGGGATAATTCGTCCCGATTTCCCACCGGAACCTTAGAGATTACTTCAATCTTTCCCTTCCATTCATAGTGCAGTTTCAGGCTTTCTTCTTGATAATTCATGTTGTCTCTCCTAAAATATAGTATTTCCTGAGGAATCCACCGACACCACGGCCGGGAAATCCTTCACTTCTATCCGATAAACCGCTTCCGCCATCAAATCTTCATACGCAACCGGCTCCATAGCCGTGATACACCCTGCATAGAGGGCGCCAGCCCCACCGATGGCACTCAGATAGAGGGCCTTTTGATCAGCGATGGCCTTCACCACCTCCGGTGACCGCTTTCCTTTTCCGATCATCAGTTTCAGACCTTTTTCCAACAGGGGCACCGTCATTTTGTCCATCCGGGAACTGGTGGTGGGCCCAATGGATCCTACCAGATTCCCTGGCCTTGCCGGGGTGGGTCCACAGTAATAAATCCCGGCTTCCGATAAGGGAATTGGTAATTCCTTACTCTCCCGGATTTCCTGCAGCATACGAAGATGCGCCTGGTCCCGGGCAGTATAGAGGGTGCCCGTCAG
>JBLJBD010000209.1:0-11672 GCA_047637815.1 Anaerovoracaceae bacterium | reverse complement strand
GGCTTGCCCACATTGGCCTCTACTTTAAACTCTCTCAACAGTCTGTCTACGATGATTTCCAGATGCAGCTCACCCATACCGGCAATAATAGTCTGTCCGGTTTCCGTATTGGTATAGGTTTTGAACGTAGGATCTTCTTCAGCTAATTTGGCCAGGGCAATACCCATTTTTTCCTGACCGGCCTTTGTTTTCGGCTCAATGGCGATCTCAATGACCGGGTCCGGGAAGTCCATGGATTCCAGGATGATAGAGTGCTTTTCGTCGCACAGGGTATCACCCGTGGTGGTGTCCTTCAGCCCGACTGCAGCGGCAATGTCCCCTGCATAAACTTCGTCGATTTCCTCCCTGCGGTTTGCATGCATCTGTAGGATTCTTCCGATTCTTTCCTTTTTACCCTTGGTGGAGTTGTAGACATAGGAGCCTGACTGCAGAGTTCCGGAATATACACGGAAGAAGGATAATTTACCCACAAAGGGGTCTGTCATAATTTTAAATGCCAGGGCTGAGAATGGCCCCTTGTCATCTGCTGCTCTTTCCCCTTCCTCTTCGGAATCGGGAAGTATGCCCCTAATGGCCGGAATGTCCAGCGGAGATGGCAGGTAGTCCAGTACGGCATCCAGAAGCATCTGAACTCCTTTGTTCCGATAAGCGGATCCGCAGATAACCGGGATCATTTTACCCGATAGAGTCAGGGTACGAATGGCTTCTTTGATTTCCGCCTTGGAGATTTCTTGTCCCTCCAGGAATTTCATCATCAGCTCTTCGTCCGCTTCTGCTACTGCTTCCAGCAACTTTTCTTTCCATTCATCAGCAAGTTCCTTCATGTCGGCAGGGATATCCAGAATATCAAATTCCTTACCCAGTTCGTCGTGATAGGTTTCTGCCTTCATTTCCACTAAATCGATGATCCCAACGAAATCGCCTTCGGATCCGATGGGTAGCTGGATGGGAACTGCATTGGCCTTGAGACGGTCCTTGACCATTCCCACGACCCGGAAGAAGTCGGCACCCACGATGTCCATCTTATTGATGAAGATCATACGGGGTACGTGGTACTTCTCTGCCTGTCTCCATACGGTTTCCGACTGAGGCTCAACGCCCCCCTTGGCACACAGTACAGTGACAGCACCATCCAGAACCCGGAGGGAACGTTCTACCTCAACGGTGAAATCCACGTGTCCCGGGGTATCGATTATGTTAATTCTCGTATCTTTCCATTGGGCTGTAGTAGCAGCAGAGGTTATTGTGATACCTCGTTCCTGTTCTTGTTCCATCCAGTCCATGGTGGCGGATCCGTCATGGGTCTCGCCTATCTTGTGTGTTTTACCTGTGTAAAACAGTATTCGTTCTGTTGTAGTCGTCTTACCGGCATCAATATGAGCCATGATACCGATGTTTCTTGTTTTTTCTAACGGAAAACTTCTAGGCATCTACACATCCTCCCTTCTACTAATAATGATAACAAAACGGAAGGCTTCTACCATCTGTAGTGAGCAAAGGCTTTATTGGCCTCAGCCATCTTATGGGTATCTTCCTTCTTCTTGACGGATGCTCCCGCACCATTGGCGGCGTCCATCAATTCCTTTGCCAGTCTTTCGGACATGGTCTTTTCACCTCTTGCTCGGGTGTACTTGGTCAGCCATCGAAGACCCAAAGTCTGACGTCGGTCAGATCGGACTTCCATGGGGACCTGGTAGTTGGCTCCACCTACACGACGAGCTTTGACTTCCAGAACCGGCATGATGTTGTTAATTGCTTTTTCAAATACTTCCAGGGGTGCATTGCCAGTCTGCTTTTCGATCATGTCGAAAGCATCGTAAACGATGGACTGGGCAACTCCCTTCTTTCCGTCCAGCATGATGCTGTTGATCAGTTTTGCAACAGTCACGCTTCCATAAACCGGATCCGGAAGTACGTCTCTTTTAGGTATATTTCCTTTTCTTGGCACTTCTCTTCCCTCCTTGTTAGGATCGGTACTCGACAACATTTTCATTTGCCGCGGCGCACATGATATCTGTATCTATATATCAAGGGCCTTTAAATCCCGATTACTACTTATTGTTTTTTCTTTCCTCTTTTTGCACCGTACTTGGATCGGGCCTGTTTTCTGTTGGCCACGCCGGCAGTATCCAGGGTTCCTCGGACGATGTGATATCGTACGCCCGGCAGGTCCTTGACTCTTCCGCCTCGGATCAGAACGACGCTGTGTTCCTGAAGGTTGTGTCCGATTCCCGGAATGTAAGCAGTAACTTCGATTCCGTTGGTCAGACGCACACGGGCTACTTTTCTAAGAGCGGAATTCGGCTTCTTAGGGGTAACCGTCTTCACGGAAGTGCACACGCCTCTCTTCTGGGGAGCAGCAATGTCGGTAGGAACTCGCTTAATGGTGTTCATTCCTTTCAACAGAGCCGGAGCGGTGGACTTCTTCACTGCGCTTGTTCTGCCTTCTCGTACTAATTGGTTGATTGTAGGCATTATTTTCTCCTTTCTTCATTGATTTTTTAAGATATATTTTAAATCAATCTGATTTAAAACCAAAAGAAATTTTATCACGGTTCGAAGGGAAATGTCAACTTAAATCTGTGTCCATTTCGATGATCTCCGAAAGAATCGCTTCCTCTTCGTTATGAATCGCCAGAGTGGCTTCTTCGTTGTATCCCTCTTCATAGCCGTCTTCGTATTCTTCTTCATAGCCAGTGGCAAAAGAGTCCATATATTCGGTGTTGACACCGTAGTCCAGGCCGATGTTCTTGTACCTCTTCATGCCGGTTCCAGCCGGAATCAGCTTTCCGATGATGACATTTTCCTTCAGGCCGAGGAGTTTGTCGTTCTTGCCCTTGATGGCCGCATCGGTCAGTACCCGGGTAGTTTCCTGGAAGGATGCCGCCGACAGGAAGGAGTTGGTAGCCAGAGATGCTTTGGTGATTCCCAGCAGAACTCTTCTGGCTGTAGCTTCCTCGCCACCGTTTTGCCGGATCAGCTCATTGGCTTCATCCAATTCGGTCTTGCTGTAGAGGGCTCCCGGAAGCAGGTTGGAATCTCCGGCTTCCTCAATCTTAACCTTAGACAGCATCTGACTGACGATGACTTCAATGTGCTTGTCGTTGATATCTACACCCTGCTGCTTGTACACCCGCTGAACTTCTTTAAGAAGGTACTGATAAACCCCTTCAATCCCGTTGAGTCTCAGAATGTCATGGGGATTCAGCGGACCATAGGTGATCTGACCTCCGGCCAGGACGTAGTCCCCTTCTTTGACACATAACCGGGCCCCATAAGGTACCACGTAGATGTGTTCTTCTTCACCCCGAACCTTGACCTCCGTCTTGTTATCCTTTCGGGTTTCAATGGAGACAATCGTTCCGTCGGCTTCGCAGATTTCGGCAAGGCCCTTTGGTTTTCTGGCTTCGAAGAGTTCCTCTACTCGAGGCAGACCGTGGGTGATATCGCTTCCCGCAACACCTCCCGTATGGAAGGTCCGCATGGTCAGCTGGGTTCCCGGTTCTCCAATGGACTGGGCTGCAGTAATACCAACCGCTTCCCCGATGTTCACGCTTTCCCTTGTAGCCAGGTTTCGTCCGTAGCATTTGGCACAGATGCCAAATTCGCTGTGGCAGGTCATGACGGAACGGATGGCGATGGTTTCAATGCCGGCAGCATCAATCTTGTCCGCCAGATCTTCAGTAATTTCTTCGTTTTGTTCCACCAGCAGCTCCCCGGTGACCGGATGGTAAACATCCATCAGGGAGGTTCTTCCGATGATTCGAAGCTTCAAAGGCTCGATGATTTCCTTGCCGTCGGTGAAGGCCTTGACTTCAATACCTTCATCGGTACCGCAGTCCACTTCCCGAACGATGACGTTATGGGAGACGTCTACCAACCTTCGGGTCAGATACCCGGAGTCGGCAGTTCGGAGCGCTGTATCGGCCAGGCCCTTTCGGGCTCCGTTGGTGGAAATGAAATATTCCAATACGGACAGGCCTTCCCGGAAGTTGGCCTTGATGGGAATCTCAATGGTCTTACCGGAAGCGTTGGCCATCAATCCCCGCATTCCGCCGATCTGACGGATCTGGTTCTTGCTGCCTCGGGCTCCGGAATGGGCCATGATGTATAAGTTGTTGAGGGAATCCAGGGATTCCATCAGGGCATCGGCCACATCATCGGTGGTCTTGTTCCAGATGCTGATGACCTTTTCATATCGTTCCATGTTGGATACCAGGCCAGCTCGGAAGGCCTTTTCGTACTTTTCGACATTGATTTCAGCCGCATCGATGATGGTCTTCTTTTCCGGCGGAATTTCCATGTCGGAAATACTGATGGTGATGGCTCCGATGGTGGAATAATGGAATCCGGTAGATTTGATGTAGTCCAGCATGATAGCCGTTCCCGTGTTTCCATGGACCCGAAAACATCGATCGATGATGCTCGCCAGTTTTTTCTTGTCGCACAAGAAGTCGATTTCCAATGAGTACTTATCGTTGGTCCGATCTACATAGCCCAGATCCTGGGGTATCTCCTGATTGAATATGAAACGACCCACGGTGGATTCTACCATCTTGCCCCGGCTGTCCTTTTCATCGGAGAAAAGTCTTACCTTGACTTTTGCATGGAGTCCCACAACCCCGGCCTGATAGGCCATGATCATTTCGTCCAGATCGGTAAAGACCTTCCCGTCTCCCTTTTCCGCTTCCGTATCCCGATTGACGGAACCCGGATGGGTCAGGTAGTAGCTTCCCAGAATCATATCCTGGGTCGGCGTGGTGATCGGAGATCCATCCTTGGGTGCCAGGATGTTGTTAACGGAAAGCATCAGGAATCTGGCCTCTGCCTGGGCTTCCACCGACAGGGGTACGTGAACCGCCATCTGGTCGCCGTCAAAGTCGGCGTTGTACGCGGTACAGACCAGAGGATGGAGCTTGATGGCTTTTCCTTCTACCAGCACCGGTTCGAAGGCCTGGATTCCCAGCCTGTGAAGGGTCGGGGCACGGTTCAGGAGCACCGGATGTTCTTTGATGACTTCATCCAGCACGTCCCATACTTCCGGTCGTACCTTCTCTACCATTCTCTTGGCGCTCTTGATGTTATGGGCACTGCCGTTTTCCACCAGCAGTTTCATGATAAAGGGCTTGAACAGCTCCAGAGCCATTTTCTTGGGAAGACCGCACTGATAGAATTTCAGTTCCGGGCCTACCACGATAACGGATCGGCCAGAATAGTCGACTCGTTTGCCCAGCAGATTCTGCCGGAAACGTCCCTGTTTCCCCTTCAGCATGTCGGAAAGGGATTTCAGGGGCCTAGATCCCGGTCCGGTGACCGGACGGCCTCTTCGGCCGTTATCGATCAGCGCGTCTACCGCTTCCTGAAGCATTCTTTTTTCGTTCCGGACGATAATATCCGGAGCTCCCAGCTCCAGCAGCCGGTTCAGCCGGTTGTTCCGGTTGATGACCCGCCGATACAGATCGTTCAGGTCGGAGGTGGCAAAACGTCCCCCATCCAGCTGAACCATAGGCCGAAGATCCGGAGGGATAACCGGAATCACTTCCAGGATCATCCACTCTGGCTTATTATTGGACAGCTTCAGGGCCTCAATGACTTCCAGCCGTCTTACGATACGAATCTTTTTTTGTCCGCTGGCTTCCTTCAGTTTGGTTCTCAGGTCCTTGGACAATGCGTCCAGATCGATCTGGGCCAGCAATTCCCGAACTGCTTCCGCTCCCATGGCTGCTTTGAACTGGGTGCCGTACATCTGCCGGGCTTCCCGGTACTGCTGCTCTGTGAGAATTTCCTTATAGGCAAAGCTGGTGTCCCCGGGATCGGTGACGATATAGGCGGCAAAGTAGAGAACCTTTTCCAGATTTCTCGGGGACATGTCCAGAACCAGACCGATCCGGCTTGGAATTCCCTTGAAATACCAGATATGGGAAACCGGCGCAGCCAGCTGAATGTGGCCCATCCGCTCTCTTCTTACTTTGGCTTTCGTAACTTCAACACCGCAGCGGTCACAAATGATTCCCTTATATCGGATTCGTTTGTATTTTCCGCAGTGGCATTCCCAGTCCTTGGTAGGGCCGAATATCTTTTCACAGAAAAGGCCTTCCCTTTCTGGTTTCAGAGTTCTGTAGTTGATGGTTTCAGGCTTCTTAACTTCTCCGTGGGACCAGCTCAGGATCTTCTCGGTGGAAGCCAGGCTGATCTGCAGGGATTCAAAGTTATTCAACTCATAATTGTTGTTGTTTTTAATACTATCGTTGTTCAATGAGCCCTCCCCCTTTCTATAATTCATCCGTAGAATCGTCCATCAGCAGATCGTCGACCTCATCCGTGTCCAGGTCATCGCCCTCCTCTGCTGCGTCAGGGCCGTCTTCCATGAAACCGGCGGCTCCCAGGGTTTCCTCCTCCACAGCGAATTCGGCATCCATATCCAGATCAGGAATGCTTTCCAAGCTGGCAATTCCTTCCAACTCAACGGATTCTTTGATCTCAATTTCCTGGTTGTCTTCGGTAAGCACCTTGACATCCAGGCCCAGGCTCTGCATTTCCTTGATCAGAACCTTGAAGGACTCAGGAATGCCCGGTTCCGGAATGTTTTCTCCCTTAACGATGGCTTCGTAGGTTTTAACCCGTCCCACCACGTCATCGGACTTGACGGTCAGGATTTCCTGGAGGGTGTAGGCTGCTCCATAGGCTTCCAGGGCCCATACTTCCATTTCTCCGAATCGCTGTCCGCCGAATTGGGCTTTACCGCCCAGAGGCTGCTGGGTAACCAGAGAATAGGGGCCGGTGCTCCTGGCATGGATCTTATCATCCACCAGATGGTGAAGCTTCAGCATATACATGTAACCTACGGTGACCGGGTTATCAAAGAACTCGCCGGTACGGCCGTCCCGCAGGCGCAGCTTGCCGCTGCCCGGGTAACCAGCGTCTTCCAGCAGGTCGATGGTGTCGATTTCGCTGGCTCCGTCAAATACCGGAGTCGCAATATACCAGTCTTTATATTTGGCTGCCAGGCCCAGATGTACTTCCAGGACCTGCCCGACGTTCATTCGGGAAGGAACGCCCAGGGGGTTCAGCATGACCTGAAGGGACTGTCCGCTTTCCAGGAAGGGCATGTCCTCTTCCGGAAGGATCCGGGAGATGACACCCTTGTTTCCGTGACGTCCGGCCATCTTGTCGCCGACGCTGATCTTACGTTTGGTGGCAATGTAGCAGCGAACCAGTTTGTTGACTCCTGGTGGCAGCTCGTCGCCGTTTTCTCTGGAGAAGACCTTCACATCTACGACGATTCCGGTTTCACCATGGGGAACCTTCAGAGAGGTATCCCGGACTTCCCGGGCTTTTTCGCCGAAGATGGCCCGCAGCAGTCTTTCTTCTGCAGTCAGCTCGGTCTCTCCCTTGGGGGTGACTTTACCGACCAGGATATCGGAAGAGTTGACCTCCGCACCGATGCGGATGATTCCTTCTTCGTCCAGATCCCGGAGGGCATCTTCACTGACGTTGGGAATATCCCGGGTGATTTCCTCAGGCCCCAGCTTGGTGTCTCTGGCTTCCGCTTCATATTCTTCAATATGAATGGAGGTCAGGGAATCTTCCATGATCAGCCGCTCGTTGAGGATGATGGCATCCTCGTAGTTGTAGCCTTCCCAGGTCATGAAGCCGATGAGCAGGTTCTTGCCCAGGGCAATCTCACCCAGATTGGTGGAGGGGCCATCAGCGATGACTTCCCCTTCTTCAATATGTTCTCCATGAAGGACGATGGGCCGCTGATTGATGCAGGTGCCCTGGTTGGATCGCTTGAATTTCAGTAATTTGTATTCGTCTCTTCCCTTGCCGTCATCCCGAAGGATCACGATCCGGGTAGCATCGACGAATTCGACGGTTCCGGCATTTTTTGCCAGGATTACCACACCGGAATCCCGGGCAGCCCGGTACTCCATTCCGGTTCCGATGATCGGCGCGTCGGTGATCATCAGAGGAACGGCCTGTCGCTGCATGTTGGCACCCATCAGGGCTCGGTTGGCGTCGTCGTTTTCCAGGAAGGGGATCATGGCAGTAGCCACGGATACGACCTGCTTGGGAGAAACGTCCATGTAGTCGATCAGTTCCCGGGGAACCAGGTCGATTTCGCCGCCGGCTCCTCTGGAAGCCACTTTATAATTGACAAAGCGGTTTTCTGAGTCGAGAGGCTCGTTGGCCTGGGCGATGATCAGCATTTCCTCTTCATCCGCAGTCAGATATTCGATTTCATTGGAAACCACCCCGGTGTCATTATCGACTTTTCGGTAGGGGGTCTCAATGAAGCCATATTCATTGATTTTTCCATAGGTGGTCAGAGACCCGATCAGACCGATGTTGGGTCCTTCCGGGGTTTCAATGGGGCACATACGACCGTAGTGAGAGTGATGTACATCCCGGACTTCAAAACCGGCTCTTTCTCTGGAAAGGCCTCCCGGTCCCAGAGCAGACAGCCTTCTCTTGTGGGTCAGTTCCGCCAGCGGATTGGTCTGGTCCATGAACTGGGAAAGCTGGGAGCTTCCGAAGAACTCCTTAATGGCTGCCGTCACCGGCCGGATATTCATCAGAGCCTGAGGCGTGGTGACCTCAATGTCCTGAATGGTCATTCTTTCTTTGACGACTCGTTCCATTCGGGCCAAGCCGATTCGGAACTGGTTCTGAAGCAATTCGCCCACGGTTCGAAGACGACGATTTCCCAGGTGGTCGATGTCGTCCACATTGCCGATGTTATAGGGCAGGTTCAGAATATAGCTCATGGAAGCGATGATATCGGCAACCAGGATATGTTTAGGAGACAGTTGGTTCTTTCTCTGAACCAGCACTTCCTTCAGGGTTTCCAGATCGTGCTGCTCCGCAAGGATTTCCATCAGCACCGGATAGTAGACCTTGGAAGGGATCTTCAGATCCTTCGGGTCGAAATCCAGATATCCGGAAATTTCCACGAAACGATTTCCGATGATCTTCGTTACATGATCATCATCCGTCTTGCTATAGGCCATGACGTATTCCACGCCGGCATTTTCAATGGCAAAGCCAAGGGTACGATTGATTTTCTTACCCTTTTCTGCCAGAATTTCCCCGGTGTTGGGGTCAATGACATCTTCTGCGGCAATCACCCCGATGATTCGGTTGGACAGCCCCAGTTTTTTATTGTATTTGTATCGGCCTACCTTGGCCAGGTCATATCGCTTGGGGTCAAAAAACAGAGAATCCAGCAAAGACTTGGCACTCTCCACCGTAGGAGGCTCGCCCGGTCTCAGCTTTTTATATATTTCCTTTAATCCGTCTTCGTAGTTGTCGGTGGAATCCTTTTCCAGAGTCTTCCGGAGTCTGGGATCTTCTCCCAGGATATCCAGGATTTCCTGATCTGAGCCGATTCCCAGCGCACGCAGCAAGGTGGTTGCCGGCTGTTTTCGGGTTCGGTCTACCCGGACGGAAATGATTTCATTGGAATCAGTTTCATACTCCAGCCATGCTCCCCGATTGGGAATGATCGTGGTAGAGTATAATTTGTTGTTGGTTTTGTCGGTGACCACACTGTAATAAGGGCCCGGGGATCGGACCAGCTGGGTAACCACGACACGTTCCGCTCCGTTATAAATGAAGGTACCCTTTTCGGTCATCAGGGGAAAATCTCCCATGAAGACTTCCTGTTCCTTCACTTCTCCGGTTTCTTTGTTTACCAGTCTTACCTTTACTTTTAATGGAGCTGCGTATGTTACATCTCGTTCCTTGCATTCCTCCTGCTCGTATTTCGGGGCATCCGTCAGGGAATAATCAATAAATTCCAGTACCAGATTGCCTGCGTAATCCTTGATGGGAGAAATATCTTCGAAGACCTCTCTTAAACCTTCCTTGATGAACCAGTCGTATGACTCTGTCTGGATCTGAATCAGGTTGGGCATCTCAGCGACCTCATGGATCTTTGAGTAGCTCATTCGCGTCTTTCTACCTACTTGTACGGGTTGTGGCATATTCATCACTCCTTATATTATAAACAAATTGCTTTGCGTGGCAATATACTATAATATCACACGAGTTGCAATAGGTCAAGGAAAAACACAAGGGATGCCCCTTCTTTTTGGAGTCATCCCTTCGTGTCAGCATTTCAATTTGGCGGGAAACCGCTGAAGCAGTCCCCTTCAGCCGGGCTGTTACTATTTCAGCTCGACAGCAGCGCCAACTTCTTCCAGCTGTTTTTTGATAGCTTCTGCTTCGGCCTTTTCGATACCTTCTTTGACGTTTGCCGGAGCGCTGTCAACCAGGTCTTTTGCTTCCTTCAGTCCCAGGCCTGTGATAGCTCGGACTACCTTGATAACATTGATTTTTTCTGCGCCGGGGCTTACCAGGACTACATTGAAGTCTGTTTTTTCTTCTTCCTCAGCGACAGCAGCGCCAGCACCAGCTACAGCTACGGGAGCAGCAGCGGATACGCCGAATTCTTCTTCACAAGCCTTAACCAGCTCGTTCAGTTCTAATATGGTCATGGATTTGATTGCTTCGATAATTTGTTCTCTGTTCATTTTAGATTTCTCCTTTTCCTATAATACGGGAGCCTTCTCCCATTTAATCAATGATTTATGCTTCCTTTGCATCGGCAACAGCCTGGAAAGTACGAACAAGCTTGGATACCGGGGACTGAATGCTTCCCAGGAACTTGGCGATCAGCTCTTCTCTTCCCGGTACTGCGGCAACAGCCTGGACACCGGCAGCGTCGAAGTAAGTTCCTTCAACAACGCCAGCCTTGAACTCCATCTTTTTGTATTCCTTCATGATTCCGGCAAGAACCTTGGCCGGTGCTACCGCATCTTCATAGCCGAAGGCCAGAGCGCTGGGTCCGTCCAGAACCTGGGCCAGATCAGCATACTGGGTGCCTTCGATGGCCCGCTTAACAAGAGTGTTCTTGTAAACGGTATAGTCCACATTGGCCTCACGTAATTTCTTTCTCATGGCGTCCGCCTGAGCAACGGTAATGCCGATATAGTCTATGACAACTGCTGATTGGGCACGTTCCAGCTTTTCTTTGATCTCGTCAATCACCAACTGTTTTTCTTTTTGTGCTTCAATTGACATATCTTTCTCCTTTCTCCTGATTTTCGGTGTACAAATAAAATGCCCTGTCTGAATATAGGCGCAGACAGGGTCAATATTTTATATTGTACCTCGGCGGGCTATTAAGCTTTCGCTCCCGCTGTCTACGGTTTTGTATTCAATTTTCCGGATCTGCAGATCAGTCGATCTTACAGTTTTGCCTGGTTTACCTTTACTCCGGGGCCCATGGTGGTGGAGACGGTAACACTTTTCAGGTACTGTCCCTTTGCAGCGGCAGGCTTAGCCTTTACGACTGCATCCATCAGAGCGGTGAAGTTGTCAACCAGTTTTTCTGCTCCGAAGGAAACCTTTCCGATTCCAGTGTGAACGATGTTCGTCTTATCCAGACGGTATTCCACCTTACCAGCTTTGATTTCTTCCAGGGCTTTGGTTACGTCCATGGTTACGGTTCCGGATTTGGGGTTCGGCATCAGGCCCTTTGGTCCTAAGATCTTACCCAGTCTTCCGACAACACCCATCATGTCCGGCGTTGCTACAACAACATCGAAGTCGAACCAGCTTTCCGTCTGGATTTTCTGAGCCAATTCTTCAGCTCCTACATAATCCGC
>JBLJBD010000208.1:0-4000 GCA_047637815.1 Anaerovoracaceae bacterium | reverse complement strand
TTCGAACCCCCGACCTTCGCATTTATAAATAAAATCCCGAAACATTGGTATTATAACATTGTATATGGTATTGCGAAGTATAACGTTGAATTTCCCGCCTTTTTCCCGACCATTAATCTGCTTTAGAAAGTTGATTTCTATAGCTCTCTTCATCCAACACACTGGCATCAAAAGAAAGCATATTATTGATTATATTCAGGGAAGCATCAACAATTTGCATAGCCAAGGGGCAGCCCGTCCCTTCTCCCAGCCTCATTTTCAAGTTCAGTATTGGTTCCAATCCCATGTGGTCGATAATTTTTTTATATCCCGGTTCCTCCGATACATGGGAAGGGATCATATACTCCTTTGTTAATGGATTGATTCGGTAAGCCAGCAATGCAGCGACAGCGGATATAAATCCATCAATCACAATTGGTTTCCGATAGATGGCTGCTCCCAGATACAATCCCGTCAGACCCGCAATATCGAGTCCCCCAACTTTAGATAGAACATCAATCTCATCCGTATAGGGTCCATGCATCGCAACTGCTTTTGCGATGATATCCTTTTTCCTAGCAAAGTTTTCATCCGTCAGCCCCGCTCCCCTTCCCACCGCTTCCTCTGCAGGAAGATTCAGGAGACACATGGTGCAGGCTGAGGAACTGGAAGTGTTACCGATTCCAACTTCGCCTGTGCCAATGATATTATAACCTTCATCGTTAGCATACTTAGCAAGGGAAATGCCTATTTCTATAGCTTTTTCTGCTAAATCCCTTGGCATAGCCGGGCCTTTAGCAAAATTTCCAGTCCCTTCCATCAATTTATAGCTTAAATGATTCGTGCTCTCAATGCTCCCAATCACCCCCATATCCACCACCTTTAGATCCACACCGGCTGTTTGGCATAAGACATTGATACCACAGTTTTTCCCTTCAGCATAATACCCAAAAAGCAGGTTGGTAAAATTCTGCGGAGCACTGGCGACGCCTTCTTCTACGATACCATTATCGGCACCAAGCACGAACTGGATCTTTTTTTCGATTCGGTTGTTGACCCGTCCAGTGATTCCGGCTATTTGAACGGAAATATCTTCCAGCCTGCCCAGGCTTTCCGGCGGCTTTACCAGTGTATCCTGATATCGTTTGGCAATATCCATTGCCTGTCGGTCCAAGGGCTGAATCAATTCTTCATATCGATGCATCATACAATCCTACTATTTTATTGCTTCTAACATCAATGCATTACAGATTGCAGCCGCCACATTGCTGCCGCCTTTTCTTCCCCGAGCCACAATATAGGGTATCCCGGCATCCATGATGATTTCCTTTGATTCCACCACATTCACAAAGCCTACAGGGACGCCGATAATCAGCTCCGGCCGAATCCGACCTGCTGCAATCAACTCATTTAATCGAATAAGTGCCGTAGGAGCGTTTCCCACCGCCACGATCAAAGGCCCCGTCAAGGATGCGGCTTTATCCATACAGACAGAGGAACGGGTATTTCCCTCCCGCTGAGCCTGTTCAGCCACATCTTCATCCCCTATGAAGCAGCGGACTTCTCCTCCCAATTCGTTGAGGTTTTTTTTATTGATACCGGCAGCAGCCATACTGGTGTCTGTAATGATCGTCCCTCCCTTTTTCAATGCTGCAATTCCCTTTTCGACAACCCCTTCAGAAAAACACAAGGCATCAGCATAATCAAAATCTGCCGACGTATGAATGACCCTCTTGATTATTGATTCATGTTTTGGGTCCAGCTTTTTGCCCCCCAATTCTTGCGTAATGATTTCAAAACTTCTTTTCTCAATTTCACTGGGCAATACGAATTCCAGCATTTTTCTCTTCTCCTTATCTTTCTATTCCATCCCGGGCAGCAATCCCTGCATCAAAGGGATGCCGGACCTTTTCAATCCTCGAAATATAGTCGGCCCTTTTCATTACTTCATCCTTCGGATTCCTACCGGTTAGTACAACTTCCAGTTTATTTTCCCTTTCATCCATCAGCCTGAATAACCGATCCTGGTCCAATAATCCATAATTCAATGCTCCGACGACTTCATCCAGCACCAGGAGATCCGCTCCTATTCTCTTCGCTTCATGAAACCCTTGTTCCAAAAGCTCTGCATTTATATTATAGCTCAGGTTTTTTTGTGCCAAATCCATCTGATGGTAAAAAGGAAGTTTCTTCTCGCTTCTTAAGACTTTCACTTGATCAAACTTTTCTAAAGCAATGACTTCTCCCGTTTCCTGACTTTTAAGAAATTGGACCAGTACCGCCTTTCTTCCTCTGCCAGCGCTGCGCAACAACAGCCCCATTGCCGCGGTCGTCTTTCCTTTCCCATCCCCGCAGTAAATATGGACCAAGCCTTTTTCATCCATTTCGAGAATCCTCCTTATTTAGAATCTCATAAATTTTATCCATGGACACCGCTTTTCTGATTTCTGCAGCCAGGCGATGATACTGTTCTTCTTTATACTGCTGAAAACTCCAGTCTTTCAATGCCTCCACCGAAACACCTTTTTCCTTCGCAATAGCCTGAACAATGGCTGAAGCTACCCCATCTCGATCAAAAATGCCATGAACATAACTCCCGTAGGTGTTTCCTTTCCCACGGCCTTCCATCTTTTCCGAAGGGATCCCCTGGATGGTATGAAGGTTGCTCAAAATCGCTTCATCTTCCCCTTCGGTCACCCCCATATGGATTTCATAACCTTCAAAGGGAAGTCCTGAAAGGGCAGAAAAGATTCCCGATACTTGACCAAAATTACCAGCAACCTGGGTTCGAATCTTTTCTTTCTCAAATACGGTTTGTGTATCAAAAATGCCCAAGCCCGCCAGTTCTCCACCATGCTCAACACCATAGGGATCCGAAAGCTTCATTCCCATCATCTGGAATCCACCGCAGATTCCAAATACAGGTTTACCCGCAGCCGCGTGCTTTACTATGGCTGCTTCCAGGCCATTTTGCCTGATGTAAAGCAAATCCCCCATGGTATTTTTTGTTCCGGGAAGCAGAATCAAATCCGGATCCTTTAAATCCGATACACTCTTAATATAGCGAAGAGAAACTCCTTCCATTTGCTCGAACACATTGAAATCCGTGAAGTTTGAAATCCGCGGAAAGTGAATGACCGCAATATCAACTGGGCCGGGAGCTCTATCCTGGGTGAGTCGTCCGGATAAACTGTCTTCATCTTCGATATCAATGTGGATGTAGGGCATGACTCCGATGACCGGGGTGTCCGTCAGTTCTTCGATCATCCGAAGACCAGGCTCTAATAGCTTTCCATCTCCACGGAATTTATTGATCACCAGACCTTTGATATATTCACGATCTTCCGGCGGCAGAAGCATGACTGTTCCGTAAAGGGCTGCGAATACCCCTCCTCTATCAATGTCTCCTACCAGCAAAACCGGGGCGTCTGCCATCCTTGCCATCCCCATATTAACCAGATCCTTGTCCATCAGATTGATTTCAGCCGGACTTCCTGCCCCCTCAATGACGATAATGTCAAACTCATCAGAAAGCACATCGTAAGCTTTTTTAACTTCCAGTGCCAGAGTTTCCTTGAGCTGATAATATTCCTCCGCCGAGTAGTTCCCCATTACTTCTCCATGGACGATAACCTGAGATCCCCGGTCGCTGGTCGGTTTCAGCAATATAGGGTTCATGATGGCCCGGGGAGTGATCCCCGCAGCTTCAGCCTGTACCACCTGAGCCCGTCCCATTTCCAATCCTTCTTCTGTAATGTAGGAATTGAGAGCCATGTTCTGAGCTTTGAAGGGGGCCACTCGGTAGCCATCTTCTTTGAAAATCCGGCACAATCCAGCCGTAAAAAGACTTTTTCCTGCGTTTGACATTGTTCCCTGAATCATAATCGCTTTAGCCATCGTGTTCCTCCCTCTTTGCTTTCAATGCTGCTTGCAGTTCCAGGACCAATCGGCGATTGGATTGGTCGTCTTTAACAGCAATCCGGTAATAATCCGGCCCAAGGTTTCGATAATTGCTGCAGCT
>JBLJBD010000207.1:0-2988 GCA_047637815.1 Anaerovoracaceae bacterium | reverse complement strand
GCTTCCCGAATGTCGTGGGTCACGAAGAATATGGTGACCCCCAATTTTTGATGGATGCCTTTGATTTCCTGCTGAAGCTGCTTTCGGGTAATCTCATCCACTGCCCCGAAGGGCTCATCCATCAGCAGGATGTCTGGTGATGCGGCCAAAGCCCTGGCTAAGCCAACCCGCTGCCGCTGGCCTCCGGAAAGCTCCGAAGGATAGCGGGTCAATAGTTCCGGTTCCAACCCCACCAGCTGAATCAGCTCCCTGGTCCTGCTGCGGATGTCCTCCTTGGTTTCTTTGCCGATCAAATCCGGCACATAGGAAATGTTCCTGGCCACGGTCATATGGGGAAATAGTCCGACCTCCTGGATTACATAGCCGATATTCCGACGAAGCTGAATCAAATCGATATCCGATAAATCCCGGCCGTTGATCGTGATCCGGCCAGAATCAGGCCGGATCAGTCCGTTAATCAGTTTCAGCACAGTGGTTTTTCCGCATCCGGAACTGCCGATCACCGTCAAAAACTCTCCCTTTCGAATGGCCAGATTAAAGTCTGACAGGATTTCTTTCCCTTCATAAGCTTTGAATACGTTTTCCAGCCGTATGCATTGATCACAGGTTTGGGTTTCCATTATCCTCGTCCTTATACCCCGCTATTTCTACAGCAGCCCTTTATCCGTCAGGAAGTTCCGGGCCACATCCTTTTCATCGGCTCCGCCCGCTTCTACTTCATTGTTCAGGGCCGCCATTTCAGCATCCGTCAGGATACCATCCATCATCATCAGCACGTCCCGGAGCTCCGGATATTTTTCCAAGGTATCGGAACGAACCACGGTTCCGCAATAATAGGTCTGATAGAAATTTTTATCATCTTCCAGAACCACCACATCGGAAACCGCCAGCTGACCATCGGTGGTAAAGATGTTCATCACATCGATTTCACCGGAGTTGATGGCATTGTATTTCAGCCCGATATCCAGATCCGTCACTTTCTTGAAATTCAGCCCATAGGCCGCTGCCAGGGCATCGTATCCGTCTTCCCGTTCGTAAAAGTCGTATTCTGCTCCGAAGGTCAGTTCACCGGACACAGGAGCCAGATCCGAATAGGTTTTTAAATTGTATTGATCGGCGATGTCCTTTCGGGCCACCAGTCCATAGGTATTGTTAAATCCATATAACCCTACCCATTCCAGGTCGTATTCTTCTTTGTACCCTTCTGTCAAACCAGCATACAGAGTCTCATCATCCGGGATTCCTTCTTTTTTCAGAACGAAGCTCCAGCCGGTTCCCGTATACTCCGGATACAGATCGAACTCACCGGCAATCAACGCCGGATGGATGTTGCTGGTGCCTCCCCCCACACCCTTGGTCATTTCCACCGTCAGATCGGTGTTTTCTTCAATGAGCAGCTTCAGCATCTCCCCCAGGATAAATTGTTCAGTCATGGGTTTGGTTGCTATTTTGATGACTCCCCCTTCCTCTGATTCATTACTGGCTGTACCACATCCTGCCAGAAAGAGGACAGCCAGCAGAGCCATAACCAGCGCAAGAGCCGTAACCCTTTTTATCCTTTTATTTTTCATCACTTTAACCTCCACTTCCGTTTAACGGATTTTTCAATCCCTCCTACCAGAAAATCAGACAGAAGGGCTAACAGAGCGATGAGCAGACTTCCGGCCATGGTCATGGCCATATTGTTGGTAGTGATACCTCTATAAATAGCTACTCCCAGACCTCCCGCTCCGATGAAGGAGGCAATGCCGGCCAGGGCGATGGTCATGACGATCATATTTCTGAGACCCGCCAGGAT
Source organism: Anaerovoracaceae bacterium (assembly GCA_047637815.1). Taxonomy (GTDB): domain Bacteria; phylum Bacillota; class Clostridia; order Peptostreptococcales; family Anaerovoracaceae; genus UBA5559. The sequence goes on along the minus strand of JBLJBD010000207.1, from coordinate 1,190 downwards.
GACCGTGGTTGCCAGGGGCAGTTTGATCTTGACCAATACTTCCAGCGGGGTGCTGCCCATTCCCCGGGCTGCTTCAATAACAGAAGGCTCGATACTGGTAATACCGGCATAGGTATTTCGGACCATAGGCAGCAGGGCATACACGGTGAGGGCAATGATGGCCGTCGTGTTTCCGATTCCGGTAAAGGGAATCAGGATGCCAAGCAGGGATATGGAGGGAATGGTATAAACAAAATTGGTCATCCCCAGGATCACCGGAGTAGTTTTGCGATACTCGCTGATCAGAACGCCCAACACCAACCCGATGAGGGCACCAAAAAGGATAGCCGTGCCGGATATGCGAAGGTGCTCCAGACTGAGCTGCACGAAAAAATCGCTGCGGTCCAGATAAATATCCCATACTTTCTGTGCCATAGCGATCTCTCCTTTCAGTCTGATTCATAGGTTGGAATGAAACTGCTTATCAATTCCTGCTTTTTAACCCTGCTCCATTTTTTAATTTCTGCTTCCCGGATCATAGCCTGGCTGCGGCTTTGGTGAGACTCCTGATAAACAAGGCTCACAGGGATACGACCTCTGGTATATCGGGCTCCTTCTCCCTTATTGTGGGCATCCAGCCTTTTCTTCATGTCCGCGGCATAACCGGTATAGAAGGACCCGTCCGAGCATTGGAGTATATAGGTATAATAGGTTTTCATTACTTTTTGAGCAGATCCCGGATCTCCCTCAGCAGTTCAACATCTTCCGGTGTGGCCGGTTCTTCTGCAGGAGCTGGTTCTTCTTTCTTTTTCAGCTTTTCCAGTATTCGGATAGCCAGGAATATAAAGAAGGCGATAATCAGGAAATCAATGATGTTCTGGATGAACTGACCGTAGTAAACGGCTACTTCCGGTGTGTCCCCAACAGCAGGTTCGATGAGTATCTTGAGACCGGTAATATTGACATTTCCTAAAATGATTCCGATGATGGGCATGATGATATCGTTGACCATGGAGGTAACGATTTTCCCAAAGGCACCACCGATTATGACAGCAACGGCCAGATCAATGACATTTCCTCTCAGCACGAATGCCTTAAAATCCTTCATCATAACTTTTTACCTCCTGTTTTCCCTTTTCTAAGATGATAAAATCACAAATATTGGATATATTATACCATATATTCCTTCAAACATAACAAAAAAGTGAACC
>JBLJBD010000206.1:0-9767 GCA_047637815.1 Anaerovoracaceae bacterium | reverse complement strand
AGCCACCGGGCTGCCCGGGAGCTGCTGGAATTGTAGACCCGGAAATGCTTGCCGCAGTGGGTGGTGATTTCCAGAAAATCCCCTTTCTTTTCCAGGGCCCGGATTCCATGGAGGATCCCGGTCCGAGAGGGCCATAGTTTGATTTTATTCAGAAGCAGGTACAGCTCCGTGTACTTGCGGTAGGTTCGTTTGATTTCTTCAGACATATTCTTCTCCCGGTCTTTAGAGGACCAACCGCAGCATGGAGGCGACACCGATTTGGAGCAGATCATGGATCAGCCGGTCCCGGAATTTTTCTGCCGCCTGATGATCCAGGGACAGGGGAACTCCCGGCGCAGCAATCCAGGCTTCCGGATGGATGAGCTCCGCTCCCAGCCAGTCTCCCGTATTGGTAGCGTCCACCAGATACCGAAAGCGTTTAATATCCTCTTTGGAAGGAAGCACATCGTGGCCCAATTCAAAAATTTCCTGCTGCTTTTTCTTATCCTGCTCAAAAAAGGAAACCTCTGCACCCCGGCGGATCAGGATTTGGCGGAATTCCCGCCCCAGAGGGCCAAAACCCATTACCAGGACCGGATTCCCCTCCAGGGGTCCTGCTGCTCCTTCCAGGGCGGAAACATAGCCCAGAGCGGTAGCGTAGTCGTTGTCGACCATGGTACAGGTCCGGACATTCCAGGCGATAAATTTATGGTCGTCGGCCATGAAGAGGATTTCTCCGTTCTTCTCCCGGGCTTCCAGAATTCCGGCCACATCCGTGTTCTTGGTGATGAAGGGATCCAACCCCATCTCCCGGAGAATGGCTCCGACGGAAAAGCTGAAGTTTTCAATAATCCCCTGACCCTGGGTGACGGGAACGATGGCCACCCGTTGGGGAGAAGCAGGCCAGCCCTCCGAATCGATCAGGCTCCGGTAATTCCGACCGGTCAAACGGAGCAGGTGTTCCTGACTTTTCTTGACTTCTTTTTCCATATTCATCAGCCATTCATTTTTCAGTCTGGTCATAGAATCTTCCCTTCCTGTTTTTCTATAAGTGGAGGGGGGAGCCATCCAGGAAGGAAATGCTCTTCCCTACCCTCTTGATGGTCCGATATCCTCCCTTGATCATGGCAATCCGTTCGATGCCGAATCCAATTCCGACCCAGGGCTGGAATATGCCCCATTTTTCGTCCAGAAAGTGAGGGCCGAAAGCGCCGGAAGCGATTTCAACTCCCTCCACTTCGATATCCAGGGTGGTTCCATAGACTTCCGATTCTTCCTCTACCAGCCGATAATGATCCATGCCAAGGGCTTCCATGGCACCTGTCGCCAGCTGCCGGAGCCGATCCATCTGCTGGCCCTCCGCCACCCCATCCAATTCCACCAGATTCAGCATGGTGAATTCGTTCAGGTGCTGGGCTCCCTGGGATTCCTTCCGGAAGCAGGAACCGGCCTCGAAAATACGAACAGGGCCTCGGGTAATCCGATGGAGATCCCGCATGACTTCATAGAGATTGGGGGCCAGCATGGGCCGGAGGCATCGCTTGTCATCCAGCCAGAAGACCTGCTCCGTCAGGGGGTGATCCCTGGTAATGGTCATCCTTTCCAGCATGGGCCGGGTAATGATCGCGGGGGTGGCTACCCGGGTGAATCCTTCTCCCATCAGCCAGCCTTCCATCTGCTTTTCCGACTCCATGGCCAAGGTCTGGTGACGGATTCCCAGAAGTGCTTCCAGATGAAGCCGGTGGTGCTTAACCCCTTCTTTCTCCAGTTCTTTGAAAGCCTTATCCCGTTCTTCCCTTGATTCGAAGGTCCGGTTCAGTTCTTCTTCCGGATAGTTCAACTCCGTCAGCCGCTGCTGCTGGGTAATAGTAAATTTTTCATCCATCTTCTTTTCCTTTCCAGTTCCTCCAGGCTTTCACCCCAATTGATGAAAATACCCTGCCACTGGGTTTTCCCATCCTGATAGTCGGAAAGGACCACACCTGCGCCAAATTGGTTTTCTTCTCTATGCAGAGGACCGGCATCGGACAGGATGTGCTCTCCCATTTGCTCCAATCCACTGGGACTGATCCGATAATGTTCATAGGAGACATATCGGGGCGGATGAATCCGGGAATCCCCGGGAACTTCCGGGAGGAAGGGTCGAATTCCTTCTATCAGCAGGTTCTCTCCGGTGGAGTAAAACACAGCAAGGGGAGTCTGGCTGGGCATTCGGGCGTCGATTTCCAGAAGCTTCATGTCCCCCTGATGGTGGATGACTTCCAGATCCATGATTCCCTTCAGGCCGATGAATTCTGCCAGCCTGAGGGCCATTTCCTCCATGCTTCCCCTTTCCTCATCGGATAAAGGGCAGGGAGTGGTCACCCGGCAACAGTCAAAAACCGGATCCATGTGAATCCGGGTAATTCCATGGGTTTTATAGCATCCGGGCTTTCCGGTCACTTCAATGGAATAGGAAGGGCCCTGGAGATATTCCTGCAGAATCCATCCCGGTTTTTCCTGAAAGGCCTTAAGCTCCTCCTTGTCCCGGAAAAGCTGGACCCCCTCGCTTCCGCTTCCCCGATCCGGCTTCCCAATGTAAGGGAATCGACCTTCCGGGTAATACCGGGGAGCTGGCAGTCCCAACTGATGAAATATCCGATCCGACTTCTCCTTGGAAGAGCTGATCCGGTAGGCATCAAAATCAAAGGCTATGCCCAGGCATCGATCCTGAATCCGATCCTTTTCCTTTTCCAGCAGATCCAGCACTTCTTGGTTTTCCATGGCTGGCAACACCAGGTCTTCCTTTTGGAGCAGATTCAGAAATCCATCCAGGTCCCGAATCAAATCCAGGCAGGTAAACTCATCGGCCAGGAGGGAGGCCAAGGCCTCCGGATTCCGGTCAATTAAAAGGGCAGGGAGACCGGCCAGTCGAGCCAGGGTCACCACTTCGGTTCCCTGGAGCTTTCCCCCGATGACCACCAGCCTATTCATGTCGAATCCTCTCCAGGTATTCCTGGTATTCTGAACTGGCAGCAGGACTCAGACCAAGTTCTTTCAGGATTCGGGAAACCTCCTCCACGGTTCTTCCCCCTTCGTCCACGTCCTTATCCATCTGTGCCACACCGGCAAGCCCGGAACAGGGGGGGATGATGGAAGTCACCACGTTGGCACCGGCCAGAATCCGTCCTTTCAGGCCATTGATTCCTTCCACATCCAGGGAGGCAGGAATCAGAACCTGAGGGTACAGAAGCCGGAGGACGGCGATGATATTCCGTTCCAGCTGACTGTCTGCCGGAGTCCGGTCCTCCATAGGGCTTCCCGGCTGAGGAACAAAGGTCATGACTCGCATCTGACGGGCATGAATCCTCCCCATCTCCAGCAGGGAATCCGCTATGTCTTCCAGACTTTCTCCCACTCCGGTGAGGATTCCCTCTTCTACCAGTAATCCCATTTTTCCAGCAGCTTCCTTGGCTTCCATCCGCTGATCGTAATCCTGGTCCCAACGGAGCTTCCGGTAAAGCTCCCGGTTGTGGGTTTCCTGATACAGGGCATACCAATCAATTCCGGCATCCCGAAATGCGGCCAGCTCATCCTCCGTCAGAAATCCGGGGGAAATCATCACCGGCAGCCCGGTTTCTTTTTTAATATCTCCGGTCAGCTTCAGGATTTCCCGAAAGTCTTCCTTCCGGTACTCCGGGTCTTCTCCCATGGTCAGATCCAACAGATGAACCCCGGAACCGGCCAGTTCCTTTGCCCTTTGTAAAACTTCGGTGGTTGTCTTCCGATAACGGTGAATGGGGTTTGATTTCCGGTAATAGCAGAAGTTGCAATCGTTTCGGCAATAGGTGGAAAAATAAACAAAGCCGTAGAGGAACACCTTATTTCCAAAGTGCTTCTCCCGGAGTTGGGCTGCCTCCCGGTGGAGACCCTCTGCCTCCTGTCCTCGGAGTGAGAGCAGGCGAATAATTTCCTGTTTGTTCATGATGCAGGGCCTTTCTTTTTTGGCGAGGAGCCCGGGAGTTTCACCCGGCTGCATCGATTTAGAGTCGATGCGATCCATCCGATCCGCCCCCCTCGTAGAAGCCATGTCAGAAGGACATGGCTTTCAGGTATTCTTCTTGAAAATTATCGCAGGTTGCCAGTTCCAGGTGCCGGGTGATTTCCGGAATCTCCAGGGCCAGCTGCTGTTCTGCCTTGGAGAGGAGTACCATGCCGGCTCCGTTTCCGGCTGCGTTGCCTATGGATTCCACCCGTTCCATGGGCAGGTCGGGAAGAAGCCCGATTTCCATGGCACTGGCCTTGTCGATAAAATTACCGAAGGCTCCTGCCACCAGAACCTGCTGGATTTCTTCCGCCTTTCGGCCGACCTGCTGAAGCATCAGACTGATGCCGGCAGCGATGGCTCCTTTGGCCAACTGAACCTCCCGGATGTCTTTCTGGGTGATGACGATGTCTTCCTGATCCTCCCGGAAAACCAGGACGAATTCCCGGATGCCATCGGTTTCCCGAAGTCGTCCGGCTATATCCTGGGAAAAAGGATCTCCCTTTTTATCGGCGGGCAACAGGAGTCTTCCCGACTTATTGATGATACCAGCTTTCTTCATTTCGGCGATGGCATCGATCAGCCCGGAGCCACAAATCCCGGCAGGAACCCGTTCTTCGATGGTTCGGAATAATACCCTGCCTTCCTCGATTTGAACCGCTTCAATGGCTCCGGCAGCGGCCCGCATACCCTGGTGAATGGCCGCTCCCTCAAAAGCTGGCCCTGCTGCGGTGGAGCAAGCCAGCATCTGGCTGCCATCGGTCAGGACGATTTCTCCATTGGTACCAATGTCTATGAAGAGTACCAGGTCTTTCTTCTCCGTAAGCCGGGAGGCGATCAGACCGGCGGTGATGTCCCCTCCCACATGGCCGGCAATATTGGGAACCACAAAGACCTCCCCGTCGGGGTTCATGCTGGAAAGCATCTCCCTTCCCCGGCGGATTACCGGTCCGGTGTAGGCTGGTTGAAAGGGGGACCGGGCCAGCGATGCAGGGTCATGCCCTGTCACGATATGGGACATGGTGCTGTTTCCGGCAATCACGACCCGGAGGATTTGATCCTTGCCCCGGCCAGCTTTTTTCAGCAGGGATGATGCCAGGTCCTCCAGGCACTGAAGGATCAGGGATCTTAGCTTTTCAAAGCGTTCCGGGTGGTCTTCGCAATAATTGATCCGGGAGATCACGTCAGCTCCGTAGGTGTTCTGGGGGTTGGTCCTGGCCTGGGTCAGCAGGTGCTCGCCCATAGAAAGGTCCCAGAGAGTACCCACCACCGTTGTGGTCCCAATATCAAAGGCAATGCCCAGCTCTTCTCCCCGATCCGGAAGGAATTCCTCCGGAAGCTGCACCAGCTTGGTTTTTCGATCGTTCATCTCCTGCAGCAGGTTGGCTCCCTTGCATTTCCCGCAAGCAGCACAGTCCCCGGTACAACGGTTCGTTTTCATCGTCATTCTTGTCTCCTCACGTTGCAAAGCCGGCAGTTTCCCGTATTCCCCAGGCAGGTCTCGCACTCCAGGTCCGGCAGAGGGGCTGTGGAATCGGTTACCAGGTAAATTCCCGTACAGGATTTTAGCGGAACCATCACTCCGCTTTCCCGGCAGGTTACCCCAATGGCATCTCCCTCCAGAAGGGATAGGAGCTTGATGGTATCCTGGGTCTTCATCCCATAATACCCCGGACCGAAGGAATCCGAAAGGCAGAGGCTTTCCGCCAGTTCCTGAAAACGCCTTTGAAAGTCCTCCACCAGCTGATCCCGAAGGGCATCCCGGCCGGCGTCCACATAGGCAGTGCCCCAGATGTCCGCCAACAACTGATCCATGATTTCCCGTTCCTCCAGATAATAGTCCCCTCCGGTTATCAGATATCCGTAGGCTCCCTTCACCTGCTCCGGCTCCAGAAGTCCGAAGGGGGGGCACAGGAAATCAACCCCCTGTATCCGAAGGCATCCGTCGGATACAGGAGGTTCTTCATAATAGCTGACCAGACATCGAATCTGGACCCGATCCCGGATTTCTTCCCGGATGGCTGCTGCCCGGCTTCGCATCTTATCAAACTTGGCTCCCGGCCGGTTGAGACCGCTGCCCTTGATAAAATATTCTTCCGCCCGGTCTTCGATGTCCTCCCGGCGGATATCAATAATTTTGTTTTTCAATGGATTACCCTTTTATACCGGCTTTCTACCGGCTTTTTTTATCGGCGTATTCCCGGATCGTATCAACGAACTCTTCCCGGGACGGGATGATGGAAACCCATTTGATATCCCCGTCTACACACATGGTGGGCAGGTTGGTCAGACCCATTTTTCTGGTCCGGGCTATGTCTTCCCGAATGAAGTATTTATAGACCCGGTATTCAGCCACGTCCTTGATCTCATCAAAGGCGTCCACTACGCTGTTAAGCATATAGGTACAGGCGGCGCACTGGTCCGGATCCAAGAGGAACAGTTCCACGATGACTTTTTCAGCATTGGCATAATCCGGGATTTCCACTTCAATGTCATCCACCGGCGCCTCGTAGTTCCGGATCATCTCTCTGGAAATTTCGGGATTCTTGGCAGCCTGGGCGCAAGCTACTGTATTTTCGATGGGGGTGCTGTAGGGCATATCGCAGCCGGGGCTCAGGATGAAATTTTTCCAATCCACGCTGTCCATCAGTTCCAGGACGCCCTTGATGTTGTCCTGCTGAGTACCGTGCAGCATGGTGGTGGTCAGGGGGATGTTTCCGCCGATGGTAATGTTGTACCGATCGGTTATTTCCTTTGCCTTGGGCAGATTCACATTTTCATCCACAGAAATGCCATCCGGATTCATCCGGCACATGACGTCGATCTGGTTGGTGGCGTTGCCGCATACAAAGAAGCAGGAATAAACCCCTTTGCTCCTAATGTAGTCAAAGACCGCTGTAAAGGTCTCGGAAAGCATCTTCTCGATGTGCTTGGGCGAAATCTGGCTGACCAGGGGATCCACCACGGCGATGACGTCCATACCGGCTTCGATATAAAGTTCCGCCATTTTCATGGCCACCTGTCCGCAAAATTCCACCAGCTCCCGAACGTATTCCGGGTCCTTCATCATGTCCATGAAGATGTTGCTTCCCCGAAGATGGGAGGCCAGGGTAAAGGGTCCGCAGATCAGGCCGTATAGTGCGATATCCTCGCCTACCGCTTCCTTGGTCCGCTTCATGGCGTCCAGGATCATGGGAATCCGGCCGGATTCCGCTGTGGGAATCTGGCAGACACAGGGAATGGTCTTTTCTCCCTCCAGGGGATGGGATTTGACGGAGGGTGGATTGTCTTTGGCCCAGAGCAGGTTGCAGCCCAATATTTCTGCTTCTACCTGCAGGTCAAAGATGATCGGCATTCCATCCGGGTTGTATAGTTTGGCAACTTCTTTGAGGGAATCGACTATTTTATCGGCGTCTTTCAGCATTTCTTCGGCGTTATAGCCCTTCAGGGCTCCCGCGTGGACCCCGGCAAAGGGCACCCAGGGCACTTCGGTGATGTCTTCGTGGCGCAGTGCTTTAAATACTAATTCCTTCCCCATCTTTTACTCCTTATCTGGCTTTGCCATTCAGTATTTCCAATGCTTTCTGTGCGGCTTCCACCGCGTCTTCCGTATATAAGTCCGCCCCGATTCGCTTGGCCCAACGGGCGCTGCAGGGGGCTCCTCCCACCATGGTGATGTATTTGCTTCGAAGGCCTTTTTCCCGCAGGGCATTTTCCAGTTTCCGCTGCTCTTTCAGCGTAGAGGTCAGCAACGCACTGGTGGCAATGATGGTTACCCCGTGTTCTTCGGCTTTTTCAATGATTTCCTCTACGGGCACCTCCCGACCGATATCAATGACGTCGATGCCAAGGCTTTTCATGGTGGAGACCACCATACCCTTCCCGATTTCATGGACATCGCCGCTGACGGTGGCAATGAGGACCTTCCCCTTCACCTTGAGGGACTTATCGGATATGTTTTCTTCGATATAATATAGGACGCTTCGCATGACTTCCGAGGAGAAAATCAATTCGGGCAGGCTGATCTGACCGGCTTCGAAGAGGCTTCCCACTTCGTTATTGCCTGCAGCAAAGCCAAGGCGCAGCAGTTCCATAACGTCCAACTGCCTGGCCCTTGCCTCCCGAATCAGATTCATTGCTTCATCCTCATCGGCGTCGATGATCGATTGTCTGGCTCTCCTGATGAGTTCCTCCATTTATTCCTCCGGTGTGCTGCTGGTTTCTGATTCCATAACCGGGGTTTCTTCACTCCCGTATCCTCTATTATATCCTTTTTTCCTTGCCGGGAAAACAGTAAAATTTCGCCAGTCGGCACCTACCTGGCTGGCGAAATCTTCATTTTTTTCCTATTCGCCTCAATTGGCTTTGGCCCTTATTTCAGTCCGGCCCTTTCTTTGAAACGTTCCACCGAGTTGATGGTGATTCCCAGCTTCTGAGAAATCCGGAACTTGGCTTCCATTCCATTGTTTTCCTGGGCACTGGGCTCTACATGGCAGAGCCCGATTCCCAAGTCTTCCCGCACCTCGGACATGACCACCACGTCCGTCAGGTCGGAAAGGGAAACATTCAGCTTCTCGGCTACAACAGCTTTGGCCTCATCGATTCTCATCTTATGAGCAAGCTGCATGCGCAAGACCAGATCTCCGGCCGTTCGCACACCGCCCATACCTGCTGCCAGCACGTGAGTCGCCTCTGCTCCCAGGGGGTCCCCCACGCCTACCTACAACCCGTCCAGCCGGCAGATTTCCACGATGGCTTTGTCGGCCTTGGAAACCACGTCGCTGGGGAGGATCTCACACATGGGGATTCCGTTGACGCCCATGCCCACGTTGGCATGAACCGGGATTTCCGCCACTTCTGAGCAAGCCTTCAGGAAGGTACATACTCTGGCAATGTTCCAGGGGAAGGACTTGTTGCAGTTGGTGTTGACGACGGCGCCGAAGATGGATGCTCCTGCCTGCTCCGCCAACTTAACCTGCTTGTGGGGATAGAGGCCGGCCAGCCGGACATCCTTGTATTTCAGGCGGCCGTGCATGCCCAGGACAAACTCCCCGGCCATACCGATTTCTACACCCATTCCCGGGAACCGGGCAGTGATTTCTTCACAGGCCTGAAGGGCTGCCAGAAAATCCGCATCCCCTGCAGCACCGGAGGTATCCAGCTGGAATCCGTCGGCTCCCACATCGTACATCTGCTCCGCCACATAGACCATATCCCGGACCGCATGATGAACCGCTTCTTCCTGGGCGGCCATGGCCTCCTTGATTTTTCCGTCCGGCAGGAGAACGGCCCAGTTTTCCACCGGTCCATCCGGCTGGGTATAGAATCCCAGGTTGGGCATGGCCCCGTAGAACAGGGGCATCATGCTGATGTTGAGAGCATTCTTCAGTTTGGATGCTTCTCTTTTAGCGACGCCCTTGGCGGTCTTGTAATTGTAGTCCGTGTTGCCCACGTCTACGGAATCACAGCCCAGAACCCGCTCGTAAACCAGAACTTCCGTGTCCACCGACATGGGGATTCCGCTCTTGACATTGATCTTATAGCCGCCGGAGTCGTTGCTCATGACCACTTCCCGGCCCGGCTCCACGCCGACGATTTTTCCCGGCATGGTGACAATGTCGTAAATCTTCTGCTTTTCTGACCGGGTCAGGGGATCTATTTTCCCCCGGTCCACTGCATCGGCTACACCCGCTTCGATATCCGCCAGGATTTCTTCCGGGGTCATCCAGATGCCGGATCCGTCACCCAGTCTGGTAAAGATCTT
>JBLJBD010000205.1:0-50027 GCA_047637815.1 Anaerovoracaceae bacterium | reverse complement strand
ACGTGGGAACCATCCAGGAAGAGGTTCACCGGTTTGCCATCGAGTACCACCGGGGGCTTCGGGGGAAAAAACTTCAGAAATCTGCTTTGGATGAAATTCCAGGTATCGGACCCACAAAGAGGAACCGTCTGCTGACCGCCTTTGGCAGCATCGATGCCATCCGGAAAGCCAGCCCGGAGGAACTGACCCGGGTGGAGGGGATCCGGCCGGTGGACGCTGAAAATATCCGCAATTTTTTTCAATGATTTATCGTTGAACTGGCGGGTAAATAATGATATAGTAATAAATAGTAATATTCAGGCCAAAGTGCCGGTATATTGCCGCTAAAGATAGAAATACCAAATGGAGGTGAATGAAGATGACAGAAGAAAAGAAAAATCCATGCGAATCCGGCAATTACGATGATGTTCTGGAATGCGCCATTGGCGAAGTGGATGAGGATGCGGATTACATCACACTGGAATTTGATGACGGCGTTGAGCTGGAATGTGAAATCATGGGTGTGTTTGACTGCGAAGGAAAAGAGTATATTGCGCTGATTCCGGGGGACGGAAGCGATGACGTTTACCTCTACGGCTACAAAGAAGTCGGGGAAGACGAATTCGAACTGGTTGACATCGAAGATGACAAAGAGTTCGAAAAGGTCGCCAGTGCGTTTGAAAAAATCACTGTGGAAGAAGAATAAACAGTCCAAAGAATCGACGATAAAAATTGACCTGCCCAGGCGGCAGGTCATATTTTTTTGGTCAGTATCGGGCGTTCCGCAGGAATCCCAACCCCAGTATGGTGAAGAGGATCAGGCCGGTTACATAGAAGGATTCCATTTCCTTGGTCAGGATGTTGACGAGGAAATAAACGGCTCCCAGCAGCAGAACGATTCCGACGGTCATTTTTTTCTTGTCTTTCATGGTTAACCTCCCGTGGATCCCGAAGGATTCTTCTGGTCCATTATAAAAGTATTTGTGTTTTTTGTCAAATTGGGGTAAAGTATTTGTTGTATGTTTAAAAATTCGGAGGAATAAAATGAAAAAGTATGACATAATCGTTGCCGGTGCCGGTGCCAGTGGTGTTTTTCTAACCTATGAGCTGACCCGGATCAAGAATAAGGCCAGCATCCTGATGCTGGATAAGGGAGCACCCCTGGAGCGGCGGAATTGCCCCATCAAGATGGGGAAAGTGCCCAACTGCATCAAGTGCAGCCCCTGCCACATCATGAACGGATACGGTGGAGCCGGTACCCTGTCCGACGGAAAATACAACATTACCACCCAATTCGGCGGGGATCTTCATAATTATGTTGGGCGGGATGAAGCCATGGCTCTGATGGAGTATGTGGACGAGGTTCTCTGCGCCATGGGGGGAGCTGATGCGAAGCTCTACTCCACCGCCAATTCTGATTTGAAGACCATTGCCCTGCGAAATAACCTGCATCTGCTGGACGCTAAAGTGCGCCATCTGGGAACGGATCGAAATGTTCAGATCCTCCAGCGGATCTTTGACTATATCAGCGAGCGGGTGGACACGGAATTCGGGGTTACCCTGGAGGAAGTGGAACAGTTGCCCGACGGGACCTTCGAAATAACCAGCAGCCGGGGCGAAAAATATCAGTGCCGGGATCTGGTGCTGGCCGCCGGTCGTTCCGGATCCAAGTGGATCGGCCATGTCTGCGACAAATTCGGCATCAAGCAGAAAAAGAACCGGGTGGACATCGGTGTCCGGGTTGAACTGCCAGCTGAAGTATTCAAGCATATTACGGATGATGTATATGAAAGCAAGATCGTCTACAAGACGGACAAATATAACGATATGGTCCGAACCTTCTGCATGAATCCCTACGGGGAGGTGGTGGCGGAAAATACCAACGGAATCGTGACGGTCAACGGCCACAGCTATTCAGACCCTACTCTTCATACGGAAAATACCAACTTTGCCCTGCTGGTTTCCAATAAATTTACGGAGCCCTTCGAAGACAGCAATGAATACGGCGAGTCCATCGCCCGGCTGTCCAATATGCTGGGGGGCGGCGTCCTGCTCCAGCGGTTCGGTGATCTGGTCAAAGGTCGGAGAAGCAGCGAGCGGCGGATGGAGAAGTGCTTCACCCGTCCCACCCTGGAAGCCACTCCGGGAGATCTGAGCCTGGTCATCCCCAAACGTCAGCTGGACAACATCATTGAAATGATTTACGCTCTGGACAAGATCGCGCCGGGGACGGCCAACGAGGATACCTTGCTTTACGGGGTGGAAGTCAAGTTCTATAACTCAAAGGTGGAAGTGGATCATAATCTGGAAACGGCGGTCAAAGGCCTCTATGCATTAGGAGACGGTTCCGGGGTGACCCATTCCCTGTCCCAGGCTTCCGCCAGCGGGGTGCTGGTGGGCAGGATCCTGGCAGAGAAGTACGCAGAATAGAGAAGGCCCTATGCAGGGTTTGGCAATAGAAGGAGTTAGGCATGAAGGCATTAGAGGATAAGATCATCCGGGAAGGGGAGGCCATCGGCACTGAAATCGTCAAGGTAGACGGTTTTCTGAACCATCAGATCGATGTGGCCTTCGTAGAAGAGCTGGGCCGGGAGTTTAAGGCCCGGTTTGTCGGCGAGGAAGTGACCAAGGTCCTGACGGTGGAGGCCAGCGGTATCCTGGTGGCGGCCATGGCGGCCAAGGAGTTCGGTTATGTGCCCCTGGTCTTTGCCAAAAAGATGGCACCCAGCACCATGAACGGAGAATTTTACGGAGCAGATGTCCGTTCCTTCACCAAGGGGACGGTTTCCAATATCCGGGTAGCTAAAAAATATCTGAACTCCGGGGACCGGGTCCTGATCATCGATGATTTTCTGGCTCATGGAGAGGCAGCAGTGGGACTGGTCAGCCTGGTGGAACAGGCTGGTGCTTCCGTGGTGGGCATCGGAGCCGTCATCGAAAAGGAATTTCAGGGAGGCAGCCGCCGCCTGAAGGAAAAGGGATACCGGGTAGAATCTTTAGCGGTGATCCGGGAAATCCGGGACGGAGCCATTTCCTTTAAATAACGAACGTTAATAATTAAATTAATTCTCAAAGTTCGACATAGTACGAACTTTGAGAATTTTTTATTGAGAATAATCCTTTTATTTGCCCTTTTTCTCTTTACGACCCTTCGGCGGACCGCTATAATGAAGCCATAAAAGACATGACGTCTGAAATCATTTCATCAATTTACGTAGAAGTAGAAGTAGAAGAAGGAGAAGACAGGATGAAAAAGGTATTATCGGTTTTATTGATTCTTGCTTTGGTCTTCGGTCTGGCAGCCTGTGGTGGCGGCGAGACTGCAGAGGAACCGGCGGGCGATGAAGCCATGAAGGTTGGATTTATTTATATCGGAACCAAGAATGATGGCGGATTCACCCAGGCCCATCACGAAGGAACTATGGCTATGGAAGAATACTTTGGCGGTAAAGTCACTACCATCATCAAAGAAGGAGTAGACGACACCGATAAGCAGGCTGTGAAGGAAGCGGCTCTGGGCATGATCGACCAGGGAGCCACCGTTATCGTTGGCTGCAGCTTCGGATTTATGGATGGCCTGGATGAACTGGCTAACGATCCGGCTTATGAGGGCATCAACTTCCTGCATTTCTCCGGATATAAAATGAATGACACCAACTTTGGCAACTACTTCGGAGCAACTGAAGAACCCCGATATTTAAGCGGTATCGTTGCCGGTATGCAGACAGAAACCAATAAATTGGGCTATGTTGCAGCATTCCCCTACACGGAAGTTCAGATCGGCATCAATGCCTTTACCCTGGGCGCTCAGTCCGTGAACCCGGACGTGGAGGTCAAGGTCGTTTACATCAACAGCTGGTATGATCCGGCTCAGGAAAAAGCGGCTGCTGAAGCTCTTCTTGCTCAGGGTTGTGACGTCATCGCTCAGCACTGTGATACCACCGGACCTCAGGTTGCGGCAGCAGAAAAGGGCGTTTACGCCATCGGATACAACATGGACAACAGTGCGGTCGTGCCGGAATCCTTCCTCACTGCTCCCATCTGGCACCATGAAAAATTCCTGATCCCGACCATCGAAGCCATCATGGACGGAACCTGGACTCCGGAATCCTACTACGGAACCATGGCAGACGGCTATGTGGACCTGGCTCCTATGACCGACCTGGTACCGGCTGAAACCAAGGCAGCCGTTGAGGAAGTCAAGGCTCAGATCATTGCCGGCGAAAAGCCCATCTTTGTAGGGCCCATCTATGACAACGCCGGAAATCTGGTTGTTCCCGAAGGAACTACCCTGGACAGAGCCGGAATCTGGGAAACCAACTATCTGGTCAAAGGCGTTACCGCAGTTGAGTAAAAAATGTTCTTCATTTTCTGAATAGAAAACCGACGCAGCATGTGGACATTATGGTATAATGTCCACATGCTGATTTTCGGAAGGGATTGAACCGGAAGAAAATTCGGAAAGAATGAATAAAAGTACAAAATACGAGAGAAGCTGGAGGAAAAATGCAAGACAAGGTTGCCATACAAATGAAGGATATTTCCAAAGCCTTCGGCGCAGTGAAGGCCAACGAAAATATCAACTTGTCCGTAGAAAGTGGCGAGATCCATGCCCTGCTGGGAGAAAACGGGGCAGGGAAAAGTACCCTGATGAATATGCTGTCCGGTATTTATAACCCGGATGGAGGGGCCATCTCCATTTACGGCAAGGAAGTGAAATTCAATTCCCCCAAGGACTCGATCCGGATGGGAATCGGGATGATCCATCAGCATTTCAAGCTGGTGGACGTGTTGACCGCCAAGGAAAATATCGTCATCGGCCAAAGAGGAAGCTTTTTTACCAGGGGGAAGGAATTGTCCCGAAAGGTAAGGGAAATCTCCGACCGTTACGGCCTGGACATCAACCCGGATAAAAAGGTGTATGAGATGTCGGTTGGGGAAAAGCAGACCTTGGAAATCATTAAAGTCCTGTACCGAGGAGCTAAAATCCTGATTCTGGATGAACCGACGGCCGTGCTGACTCCCCAGGAGATCAAGCGGCTCTTTCAAATCCTCCGGAATATGAAGGAAGAAGGCTGTGCGGTAGTGATCATTACCCATAAGCTCAATGAAGTCATGGAAATCAGCGATCGGGTGACGGTCCTGCGAAAGGGAAATTCCATCGGAACCGTGGAAACGGCTAAAGTGGAGGTTTCGAACCTGATTGAGATGATGGTGGGGAAAAAGGTAGACCTGGCCATTAAAAAAGAAACCTTTGCCGATCCGAAACCTTTGCTGGATGTGGACAACCTTTCCGTCCTGGACAAGGATAAGAAACCTGCCCTGGATCAGGTGAGCTTTACCCTGAACAGCGGAGAAATCCTGGGAGTTGCCGGCGTAGCCGGTTCCGGTCAGAAGGAACTTTGCGAGACGATTGCGGGACTGATTCATGCGGACAGGGGAAGGATTTTCTTCGAAGGGGGCAATATCGTCGGCAAGACTCCCCGGGACATCATCCGTCTGGGGATCCGGATGGGATTCATCCCGGAGGACCGGTTGGGCATGGGTCTGGTGGGAAGCATGGACATCGTCCACAACCTGATCCTGAAGGACTATCAGAGCCAGCCGGGGATTTTCCTGAAGCGGGGACCCTGCGTAGAAAAAGCCAATAAAATCGTATCCAGGCTGGAGATTTCCACCCCGGATATCTATACACCGGTGAAACGTCTTTCCGGTGGAAACATTCAGAAGGTGCTGCTGGGAAGAGAAATCGATGCGGCTCCCAAGGTCCTGATTACTGCTTATGCGGTCCGGGGTCTGGATATCGGAGCCTCTTACAAAATTTATGATCTGCTCAACGAGCAGAAATCCCGGGGGGTCGGCGTCCTGTTCATCGGAGAGGACATCGATGTGCTGATGGATCTGTGCGACCGGATCGTGGTCCTCTGCGGCGGCAAACTGACCGGAATCGTGGATCCGGCTCAGGTAACCAAGGAAGAAATCGGCCTGCTGATGGCCGGAGGAACACTGGAGAAGGAGGTGGCTCAGGCGTGAATTTCATCAAGATAACGAAACGGGATGATCTTCCCCGCAACAAAGCCATCCTCATCCGAGGAGGGGCCATTCTTCTGTCCCTGATCTGTGCCGGACTGGTCATGCTGATCTTCGGCCTGGAGCCGATAAAAATTTATACCGAGATCATCAATGGTTCCCTGGGCAGCGAGATGCGGATCAAGCAGACCATCATCAAGGCCATCCCTTTGGTAATTACGTCTCTGGGAATCCTGGTGGCCTTTAAAATGAAGTTCTGGAATATCGGAGCCGAGGGCCAGATCATAATGGGTGCCATGGCAGCTGCCTATGTAGCCCTCAATTACGACGAGACGCCAAAACCCGTTCTCCTTCTGTTGATGGTCATTGCTTCCATGCTGGCCGGTGGAATCTGGGCTTTCATTCCGGCCTTTTTTAAGGCTAAAATGGGAACCAACGAAACCATATTCACCCTGATGATGAACTATATCGCCATCAAGTTCGTTACCTATCTTCAGTACGGCCCATGGAAGGATCCAGGTGCCCAGGGCTTTCCCAAGATTGCCCAGTTCGGCGAGAATGCCGTTCTGCCAACAGTTTTCGGCGTCCATGCCGGCTGGATCATTGCCCTGATTCTGGTAGCCCTGATGTATATCTTCATCAACCATACCAAGAAGGGTTATGAAATCACCGTTGTGGGGGAAAGCCTGGAGACGGCAAGATACGCAGGGATGAACATCAAATCCATCATCATTACGGCCATGTTGATTTCCGGAGGCCTTTGCGGTCTGACGGGAATGATTCAGGCCTCGGCTATTGAGCGGACCCTGACCTCCGGGATTTCTGCCGGATACGGATTCACGGCCATCATCACCGCCTGGCTGGCCCGGCTCAATGCCATCGCCGTCCTGGTGGTGTGCATCCTCTTTGCCATGCTGATCCAGGGAGGGGCATATCTGCAGATCGCCATGAATGTTCCCGAATCGGTAGCCAGCCTGGTTCAGGGAAGTGTGCTGTTCT
The DNA here is from genome assembly GCA_047637815.1 of Anaerovoracaceae bacterium. GTDB lineage: Bacteria > Bacillota > Clostridia > Peptostreptococcales > Anaerovoracaceae > UBA5559. Next base: position 43,019 of record JBLJBD010000205.1, on the reverse strand, counting down.
TCGTTTTAGGCAGCGATTTCTTTATCCAGTATAAAGTCAGCCTTCAGGGGCTGGTCCGTAAAAATGATGCAGAAGAAGGGAGAGCGGCATAATGGAAGTATTTTTAGCAGCAGCCATCGTGGCAGGCACTCCCTTGCTCTTTGCAACCGTGGGTGAGCTGATCACGGAAAAATCCGGCAGCATCAACCTGGGAGTAGAAGGAATGATGCTGATGGGAGCCTGTATCGGCTTTGTGGTCGGTTTGGCTACCGGAAATCCGGTGCTGGCTCTGGTAGGAGCAGCTCTGGCGGGAGCCGGCGGCGCCCTGATCTTTGCCATTCTGACCGTAACCCTTCGGGCTAATCAAGTAGTAACCGGATTGACCCTGACGATTTTCGGCACTGGCTTTACCCGTTTTGTGGGACAGGACATGGTAGGCGCTGTCATTCCGGGAGAACTGAGGACCAGCTTCTCCAAGGTGGAGCTGCCCGGCCTTTCGGACATCCCCTTTTTCGGTCCGGTCTTTTTCCGGCAGGATGTCTTTGTCTACTTGGGTTACATTATCGTGATCCTGGTGGCCATCTACATGTTCCGTACCCGGGTCGGCCTCAACATGCGGGCTGTAGGAGAAAACGCCGGAGCTGCTGATGCTTCCGGTATCAACGTAACTCTTTATAAATACGCTCACATCGTCCTGGGCGGAGCCTTCTGTGGTCTGGGGGGAGCATATCTGTCCCTGGTCACAGTACCCATCTGGCAGGTGGACGTGGTGGGCGGCCGTGGCTGGATCGCCGTAGCCCTGGTCATCTTTGCCTCCTGGAATCCCATCAAGGCCCTCTTTGCCGCCTTCCTCTTCGGCGGGCTGGGAATCCTGGGCCTCCGGCTACAAAGCATGGGTGTCCATGTCTCCCAGTATCTGGTTGACATGATTCCCTACATGGCCACCATTCTCATTGTCATCATCAGCACCATGAGGAACCGGAAGGAAGGGATGCCTCCCTCCGACCTGAGCAACCCCTACTTCCGGGAGGAGCGCTAACCAACCAACTTTAAGAACAGTTCTACAAACTGTCCAGTATCGATTTATGACGAACGTAAAAAGACAAGCAATTGCAACGCTTTTCGGTGTTGATTGCTTGTCTTTTTTTGTCGATGCTTACCAATTTGTAGAAACGCTTATAATGTGGCGCATTCAGAGTCGCTGCCGGTGAGGATGTCCAGGCCATGGATCAGGGAAGGAAGGATGTATTCCAGGACCTCCCGGATAGCCTTGGGGCTGCCGGGCATGTTGATGATCAGGGTGTTGTTCCGAATGCCGGCTTCTGCCCTGGAAAGCATAGCCCGGGGGGTAATTTGCAGGGAATAATATCGCATGGCTTCCGGGATGCCGGGAACCCGTCGCTGGCAAATTTCCAGAGTGGCTTCCGGGGTAATATCCCGTTTGGAAAAACCGGTGCCGCCGGTGGTCAGAATCAGATGGAGTCCTTCCTCGTCACTCATCCGGATCATTTCCTCCTTGAGGGCCTCCGGTTCGTCGGGGAGAATGACCATTTTTTTTACTTCCAATTCAGGGTGGCCCGACAGGATGTCCCGGATGGCCGGGCCTGACAGATCCTCCCGCTGGCCGGCAGAACCCTTGTCACTGGCTGTGATGATGCCTACTTGATACATATTTGCTCCTTTTTCAATCGGATTGTGGAATTCAATCCTATTTTATTATATAATAAGGTCGATTACAAGGGGCGGGAAGCCTGCCCACCCAGAATGGAGGAGGATCGTGAAAATCGTCAACATCATCTGTTCCGTGATACTGGCCATTACCCTGCCGGTTGTTTCTATCTGCGGAGGATTCAATCTGGCCGGAAGGCTGCCGGACCTCTATTCCTATGAAATGAAAGCCACAGAAGTTCTGAACAGCATCAGCATTGAGGAAAACGAAGATCAGATGGGAGCCTTCTTCAGCAGCTATATGACCGGAAAACAGGAGACTTTCCAGTTGACCTATCTATTCGGGGAAAACACGGATAATCTTTTTCTGTCGGAGGAACAGGGGACCATGGAACGGTATAAAGCCACCCTGGACCAAAGCCTCGTTATCGGAGGGATTGCCCTGCTCCTGGCCCTGATTTCCTATTTTTTAATTTACAAGCAAAACCTGAAGCAGTTGCTTCGAACCAGTCTGATTCGGGGCGTTCCCGTTTATCTGGCCCTGAGCGGATGCCTGCTGGCGGCAATCACCGTTGGCGCCTTTCGGTCCAGGATCCTGCAGTACCTCTTCCCGTATGAAATCAAAGAGTTCATGGTATTGCCCCAGCTGCTGCCGGAGAGCTATTTCCTTCATTTGTTCCTGGTTTCCCTTTTTATATCGCTTATTATCATGTCCCTCATTGGATATTTTACCTGGAAAATCACTAAACCACGGCGGATCTTCGGTGCCGCCCGATAAAGAACAGGAGGCGGAGCAATGGTCTATATACATTTAGCCACAGGCTTTGAAGAAATTGAAGCGGTCACCATCGGCGACATTCTGCGGCGGGGCAATGTTCCTGTCCAATACATTTCCCTGACCGGCAGCCAGTTGGTAAGCGGCTCCCATGGGATTGCCCTTCAGGCGGACCGAACCTGGGAATCGGCGGATTATGAAAACTGCTCGATGATCGCGCTGCCCGGCGGCATGCCCGGCACCAGACATCTGGCAGAACACCAGGGACTTCTGGAAAGGATACGGGAATTCCACAGCCAGGGAAAATGGGTCACGGCTTTGTGCGCTGCCCCCCTGGTACTGGCAGAAGCCGGCATCCTGAAGGGAAAAAAAGCCACCATCTATCCGGGAATGGAAGAGGAGCTGGGGGATGCCTTGGTTCGGGAGGAGCGAGTCGTAAGGGACGGCCACATCATCACCTCCCGGGGGCCCGGTACCGCTATGGAATTTGCATTGGCCTTGCTGGAGGCGATGACCGATCCGGAAACCAGCCAGAGGGTTCGAAGCGGACTGGTGATGGCATGACAACCATGATGAATCAGGGAAGCGGCTACCGTATCGACCTTCACACCCATTCCTTTTATTCCGACGGGACCCTTTCTCCGGAAGAACTGATGGACTGGGCAGTAAGCCAGCAACTGGATCAGATCGCCCTGACGGATCATGACGGCATAGGTGGAATTCCGGAAGCCAGAGACGCTGCCATGAAAAGGGGTATCGACTTTATCCCCGGCATAGAATTTTCTGCAGAGGACGAAGACGGCATCACCATGCACATACTGGGTTACCACATCGACTGGGAAAACAAAGAATTGAATCAGGCTATTTTTGAAATCCGAGAAAACCGTCGGGAGCGAAACGACCGGCTGTTTCAGGGGCTGAAAGAGATGGGTTATCCTCTGGAATGGGAGGATTTTGACAAAAAAGGGGACCGGAATTACCTGGGAAAACCGGATTTTGCCAGAGCAATGCAGAAAAAAGGCTACATCCGGGAATTCAGAGAAGCCTTTGAACCGGGCAAAATGCTGGGATCCCCGGAAATACGGAAAATAAGGAAAAAGAAGATCAAAGCCAGGGAGGCCATCCGGCTGATTCTGAATGCCGGAGGAATACCGGTCCTGGCCCACCCCATGAAGGTGAGCGGCCTGAAGACCGAAGAAGCCCTGGAAACCCAAGAATATATGGAAGCCCTGGGATATATGGAAGCCCTGGAAAAATTGGTAATCAAGCTGAAAAGCTATGGCCTGAAGGGACTGGAATGCCTCTACCCGGAACATACGCCGGAGGAGACGGAGGCCTTGATCGGCCTGGCTGAAAAATATAAACTTCATATCACTTCCGGATCGGATTACCACGGCCCTACTGCTCCGTCCGCCAAGTAGCAAACCTGCTTATAAAATTGGTTATTGACAAATAATGGAAATGAAGGTAAAATAAGTCATATAATCAATTGGGTTTTGTTTCTGTGGAGAAAGGAGCTATTATGGCTGGCAATGAAAAAGAACGGGATGAAGTGACCTATGAGGTGGTGGAGCACATTGGGATCCTGGCGGCCTATCCGACCGGATGGAAGAAAGAGCTGAACCGGGTGGCCTGGAACGGCAATCCCCCCAAGTTTGATTTGCGGGACTGGGATGAAAATCACGAACACATGTCCCGGGGCATTACCCTCCATCAGGAGGAGGCGAAAAGCCTGCGGGAGCTGCTGACTGCCATTGAACTGTAAGGGTACTCTTTGGCATGATGCCGGAAAAAGCGGAAATGCCGGAAAAACCGGAAAACCCTCGAAAAACAGAGCAAAGACCAATGCTCTGTTTTATTTTTTGGTTTAATTTCCCCGCTGATTCCCGTATAATGGGCAGTAGGAGGTACATGCCATGGAGATAACATTGATTCGCGGTCCGAGAATGGAGCCGGAAATCGTCGAGGCAACAGAGGGAACCAGCATTCTTGATCTGATCAATAATCGGACCGGTGACCTGCCCTATCTGATATTAGCCGCTAAATTTAACAATAAAGTAGTAGAGTTGACTTATCCCCTGAAAGAACCGGGAACCGTCGAGCTGCTGGACATGAGAAATCAGGCAGCCAATCTGATATACCAATATTCCCTGTCCCTGATCTACCTGAAAGCTATTTACGATCTTTTCGGAAGAGTGGAAGTCCTGATCGAGCATTCCCTCAACAAGGGGCTTTTTACCAAAATCGACCTGCTCCGGCCTCTGACCCAGGATGATGTTTGCCGGATTGAAGACCGGATGCGGGAAATCGTTGAGATGGATCTGAAGTTCGAACGGCATATCGTGGACTATGAAGATGCCAAAGACCGGCTTCTTTCCGATGCCCAGCGTCAGAAACTGCGGCTGCTGCAGAAAATCCAGGGGGCAGAGCGGATCAAATTCTACTCTTTGGACGGGACAGCGGACTTTTTCTATGGTCTGATGGTCCCATCCGCCGGATATATCCAGCATTTTCAGTTGAGAAAATATCGGGACGGGGTCCTGCTCCGGTTCCCCCACCAGAAAAATCCCAATTCCGTCCCTCCCTACGTGGATGAAAAAAAGCTGTACGGCGCCTTTCTGGAAGAATCCCAATGGGCGGATATCATGGAGGTCCGGTACGTCTGTGACCTGAACGAGAAAATCTATCGGGGAGAGGATAAAGAGCTGATACAGATTTCCGAAGCCCTCCATGAAAAGAAAATTGCGGAAATCGCGGATATGATCACCCGGGAAGGAAGGAGAATCGTCCTGATCGCAGGCCCTTCTTCCTCCGGAAAGACCACCTTCGCCCGGCGGCTCTGCATCCAGCTTCGGGTCAACGGCCACAAACCCTTGTATCTGGGAACCGATGACTACTACGTGGAGCGGACCGATACCCCCCTGGATGAATACGGGGAGCCTAATTTTGAGGATCTGGAAGCCATCGATCTGGAGCTGTTCAACCAGCAGCTCAACGACTTGCTGGACGGAAAGACGGTAGATATCCCCCATTTTGATTTCTTTGAAGGGGTCAAGGTGTTCGGAAAGCGTCTGACCCGGATCGAATCGGACCAGCCCATCGTCATCGAAGGAATTCACGGCCTGAACCGTCAGCTCACGGCCGGCCTCCCCGATGAAGAAAAGTTCCGGATCTATATCAGCCCCTTTACCCAGCTGAACATCGATGAACACAATCGGGTACCTACCACGGATGCAAGAATGCTGCGCCGGATCGTCCGGGATCATCAGTTCCGGGGATATTCGGCTCAGCGGACCATCGAGCTTTGGCCCAAGGTCCGGGCCGGGGAGGACAAGAACATCTTCCCCTTCAGCAATGAAGCGGACGTTCTTTTCAACTCCTCTCATATCTATGAACTTTCCGTCCTGCGAAAGTATGCGGAGCCCCTTCTGATGGAAATCAGCCGGGATCGGCCGGAATATGCGGAAGCTGCCAGGATGCTGAATTTCATCCAGTTTTTTGATATCATCGAAGATGACTCTGTCATCGTCAACAATTCCATTATTCGTGAATTCATAGGAGGGAGCATATTCGTATGAGCAGGATCACCATCGTAGGCGGCATCACCGCCGATATAGAAGGGAATCCCACAGGCCAGCTGGTCATGGGGGATTCCAATCCGGGGAAAATCAGCATTGCCTTTGGAGGGGTCGGACGGAACATCACCGAAAACCTGGCTCGGCTGGGAACCTGCGTGTCCTTCGTTTCCGTGGCCGGGGATGACATGATCGGTCATTCCGCTGTCCATCAGCTCCAGGCTTTAGGAGTGGATACGGAGGGAGTCCGTTTCATCGAAGGAGAAAGTACGGCCATGTATCTTTCTATCCTGAATCTCTTTGGAGAAATGGAACTGGCCCTCTGCAACATGGATATCCTGGAAAGGGTCACCCGGGAACAGATGGAAGCACTGCTGCCTAAACTGAGGGAGTCGGAGATCGTCGGGCTGGACACCAACCTGACCGAGGAAGTGCTGGATTACGTCACCAGCCAGCTGGAAGGCATCCCCCTGTTTCTGGATCCGGTGTCGGTGGCCAAGGCAGTTCGGGCAAAAAACCTGATTGGCCGTTTCCATACCATTAAGCCCAACCGGGCAGAAGCAGAAGCCCTGAGCGGACTGACCATACTGAGCCAGGAGGAATTAGCAGAAGCAGGCCGGTGGTTTGCAGATCAAGGGGTGAAGCGAATCTTCATCACCCTGTCCGGCGGGGGTGTATATTATAAGGAAGGAGACCGGGAAGGAATCCTCCGGCCGGGACGAGTATCTCCGATCAGCGTTACCGGAGCAGGAGATGCCTTTTCCGCAGCGATGCTGGACGGCTACCTGCGGGGCATGGATGTGGAGGAAACCGCCCGGTACGGCATGAGTGCCGCTTCCTGTGCCATGGAGGCCAGGACGGCAGTGAATCCGTCCATCACTCATGAAGAGGTAAAAAGGAGGATGAACCATGATCAATGAGTATCTGGATATCAATCCTGAGGTGGCAGCAGCCCTGGAACGGGGAGAGCCGGTCGTTGCCCTGGAATCCACCATCATCGCCCACGGGATGCCCTATCCGAAAAATGTGGAAACAGCCCTCCGGGTCCACCAGGTGATCCGGGAAAATGGAGCGGTTCCTGCTACCGTCGGCATCATCGGCGGCCGGATCAAAGTGGGCCTGACCGACGAAGAAATCGAATACATGGGAAAGGCGGATGACGTAGCCAAAATCAGCCGGCGTGACCTGCCCTTTGTCCTGGCCCGGGGAGGGGACGGAGCCACCACCGTGGCGGCGACCATGATTGCCGCAGCGATGACGGGGATCCGCGTATTTGTCACCGATGGCATTGGCGGGGTCCACCGGGGAGCAGCGGAAAGCTTTGACATCTCGGCTGACCTGGAAGAAATGAAGAATTCTGATGTAGTGGTGGTGTGCGCTGGTGTCAAATCCATGCTGGATATCGGCAAAACCCTGGAATACCTGGAAACCTCCGGTATTCCTGTCGTGGGCTATGGGACTCGTGAGTTCCCTGCTTTTTACAGCCGGCGAAGTGGTTTCCGCAACGAATACTCCCTGGACACACCGGAGGAAATCGCCAGGCTGATCCGCCTGAAGTATGATTTGGGTTTGAAGGGCGGGGTTCTGGTAGCCTGCCCTATACCGGAGGAGGATGAAATCCCCCTGGAAAAAATCGAATCCATTATTCAGCTGGCTTTGGATGAATGTGAGACCAAAGGGATCAGAGGCAAAAGGGTGAACCCCTTTGTGCTGGACCGGGTCCACCAACTATCTGGTGGAGAAAGCCTGGAAGCCACCATCCGGCTGGTGTTGAATAATGCCATGCTGGGGGCCCGTGTTGCTGCTGCCCGATAAAAAATCGACAAATAACCATTGACAGAACCGGTAAGGGAGGCTATACTAATAACAGTAATCGTTACTATTATTCAAGGAGCAACAACATGTCCAAGTACTCCCGCCAGAGGGAAATGATCCTGGATGCCCTGACCGGCAACCGGTGTCACCCTACCGCAGACTGGGTATACAACCATCTGAAGCCGGACAACCCGGCTCTGAGCATGGGTACCGTTTATCGGAACCTCAATTTTCTTGTGGAAAGAGGCTTGGTCCGCAAGCTCTCCGTTCCCGGAGAGGCCGATCGCTTTGATGGCCAGGCGGATACCCACATGCATTTTCGGTGCCGCCAGTGCGGCAGTCTGATCGATCTTAAGGGAGAGGCGGCAGAGGAGATTCTCGATTTTGCCCGTCGGTTCCGGGATCTTACAGGCCTGGAAATGGATCCCGCCGGTCTGGTGCTGGAAGGCCGATGCGAAGCATGTTCCGGGGACTCTCCCGGCCATTGCTCCTAAACCGTTAACATTGCGCAGTATTATAGTGGAGGTAAACAATGAAAGATCTGAAAGGCACAAAAACTTACGACAATCTGATGGATGCATTTGCCGGAGAATCCATGGCAAGAAACAAGTATTCTTATTATGCTTCTGCAGCCAAAAAAGAAGGATTTGAGCAGATTGCTGCTATTTTCCAGGAAACTGCTGATAACGAAAAAGAACACGCCAAGCTGTGGTTCAAGCTGGCTCACGGAGTAGGGGAAACCACAGACAACCTGCTGGACGCAGCCGCCGGTGAAAACTATGAGTGGACTGAAATGTACAAGAACATGGCAGCCACTGCCAGAGAAGAAGGATTCCCGGAAATCGCCGAGCAGATGGAAGGAGTCGCAGCGATCGAGGCTCTTCACGAAGAAAGATACCGAAAGCTGGCTCAGAACATCAAGGACGGCAAAGTCTTTGAAAAAGACAGCGATGTAGAGTGGAAGTGCAGAAACTGTGGACACGTTCATAGCAGCGGGGACGCAGCAGCCATTTGCCCGGTCTGTAAGCACCCCAGAGCCCATTTTGAAGTGCGAGCTACCAATTATTAATCCGATAAACGTTGAAAAACTGCCTTCGGGCAGGGGAGCCGGACAGCGGTTGCTGCCCGGTTTCTTTTTTTATTTTACAGCTTGGGAAACGCTAGGCTGCGTGTCCGAGAAGGGCCTGGGGAAGTCGTTGAAAACATCAACTTTAATCCGTGAAAAAAGGCGAAAAAAATTCCAAAGTTTTTTAAAAAAACTATTGCATTCAAGAAAAGGATATTATATACTACAAAGGCTTGCTTAAGGCGATGAAGTGGGAAGTTACTGCGCTAACAGAGAATTCCCATGGAGAATTGTCCTCACCAGATGGGGGCGAAGGGATTCGCCGGCTTTTTGCTTTGTGCTCTTTTTAGGGAAACACACGGAGCCGTGTACATAGTGAGCAAAACCCCGTACACGTTGAAAGCTGTGGCATAAGGACCCCTTGTACAGGCATAGCGAAAACGTACAAAAAAATAGGAGGAAGAAAAATGAGTGAACAACAAAAAATCAGAATCAAGCTGAAGGCCTTTGACCACAAGTCATTAGACCAGTCCGTAGCAAAGATCATCGACGCGGTAAAAAAGACCGGTGCTGATGTATCCGGACCCATTCCGCTGCCCACCGAAAAGGAAGTCGTCACGATCTTGAGAGCCGTTCATAAGTACAAGGACAGCAGAGAACAGTTCGAACAGAGAACCCACAAGAGACTGATCGACATCACCAACACCACACCCAAGACCGTAGATGCGCTGACGAAGCTGGATCTGCCCGCAGGCGTGGACATCGAAATCAAATTATAGTAAGGGAACTCCCCTTAGTATGATTGCCCGAAAGGGTAATCCGCTGTAAGAATTTAGGAGGAAAAATATGAAAACAATCTTAGGTAAGAAAATCGGCATGACCCAGATTTTCACAGAAGCCGGAGAAGTCATCCCGGTAACCGTCATCGAAGCCGGTCCGGTAGTAGTGACTCAGGTTAAGACAGAGGAAACAGACGGCTACAACGCTGTTCAGATCGGATTTGAAGATCAGAAAGCCCACAGAGTGAACAAGCCGATGACAGGCCACTTTAACAAATATGGGGTTTCCGTCAAGAAGCACCTGGCTGAGTTCCGAACAGAAGCCGGTGAAAGCTACGAAGCAGGACAGACCATTACCGTGGCAGACTTTGAAGAAGGCAAGAAGCTGGACGTTACCGGTGTATCCAAAGGTAAGGGTACCCAGGGTAATATCAAGAGGCACAACCATTCAAGAGGACCGATGACCCACGGTTCCAAGCACAAGAGACTGGCTGGTGCACTGGCTGCCGGTACATATCCTTCCCGAGTATTCAAGGGCAACAAGGGCCCCGGAAGAATGGGCCGTGATACGGTAACCGTACAGAACGTGGTACTGGTAAAAGTAATGGAAGACAGAAACCTGATGCTGGTCAGAGGAGCTGTTCCCGGAGCAAAAGGCGGCCTGCTGCGCATTCAGTACGCAGTTAAAGGTCAGGACAAATAGATAGAACTTCAGAAAGGAGGAAGTAACAAATGGCAAAAGTAACAATGCTCAACATGGCCGGACAAGAAGCCGGAACCATTGAACTAAAAGATTCCATCTTCGGCATCGAACCCAACCAGAACGCGGTTCATGCAGTTGTTAAAAACTATCTGGCAAACCAGAGACAGGGCACCCAGTCTGCAAAGACCAGAGCTGAAGTCCGGGGCGGCGGCAGAAAACCCTTCCGACAGAAGGGAACCGGACGTCACCGACAGGGTAGCACAACGGATCCTTCCCAGGTTGGAGGAGGTATCGTCTTCGCACCGAAGCCGAGAGACTACCGGTACACCGTGCCCAAGAAACTGAGAAGACTGGCTATGCTTTCCGCATTATCCTCAAAGGTAGGCGAGCAGGAAATCATCGTGCTGGACAGCCTGAACTTCGACGCTCCCAAGACCAAGGAAATGATCCAGGTCCTGAAAAATGTCAAGGCGGCCAAGAAAGCCCTGATCATCATGGCTGAAAAGGATGAGAACGTAATCAAGTCTGCAGCCAACATCCCGGGAGTCCGGACTGCGCTGGTATCCACGATGAACGTTTACGAAATCATCAACTACACCAGCTTTATCGTAACAAAAGACGCAATCAACAAAATTGAGGAGGTGTATTCGTAATGAGAACCCCTTACGATGTAATCATAAAACCGGTTATCTCTGAAACAAGCATGGATAACGCACAGGTCAAGAAATACACATTTAAGGTAGCCACCAATGCCAACAAGACAGAAGTCAAGAAGGCGGTTGAAGAAATCTTCGGCGTCCAGGTGGAAAAAGTGAACATCATGAATGTTCAGGGAAAAGTCAAGAGAATGGGCAAATACGTGGGAAAAACCGCGGCCACTAAGAAAGCTATCGTGACCCTTACAGAGAAGAGTAAGGAAATCGAATTCTTCCAGGGTCTGTAAGGAGGGACAAGTAATATGGGAATTAAAAAATATAATCCGACCTCTCCTGGATTGAGAGGAATGACGGTTTCTACATTTGAAGAAATCACCAAGAGCACACCGGAAAAGTCACTGACTGTTACGCTGAAGAAGCATTCCGGAAGAAACACCCGAGGCAAGATCACCGTTCGTCACCGAGGCGGCGGCTACCGGCCCAAATACCGAATCATCGACTTCAAGAGAACAAAAGACGGAGTCCCTGGTAAGGTTGCAGCCATCGAATACGATCCCAACCGAAGCGCGAACATCGCTCTGATCGTTTACGCTGACGGTGAAAAGCGATACATCATCGCTCCCAACAAACTGTTTGTCGGCGACATGATCGAATCCGGACCGAATTCCGACATCAAGACCGGAAACGCTCTGCCCCTGTCCAACATCCCCGTTGGTACCGTGATCCACAACATCGAGCTGAAGCCCGGAAAGGGAGCTCAGATGGTAAGATCCGCAGGAAACGGCGCTCAGCTGATGGCGAAGGAAGGCAACTATGCTCAGGTAAGACTGCCCTCCGGAGAAGTACGAAAAGTTCGGATCGAATGCCGGGCCACCATCGGAGAAGTCGGAAACGGCGACCACGAAAACATCAAGATCGGTAAAGCAGGACGAAAAAGACACATGGGCATAAGGCCTACTGTCCGAGGTTCCGTCATGAACCCCAACGACCATCCTCATGGTGGTGGTGAAGGAAGAACCGGTATCGGACGTGTCAGCCCGGTTACTCCCTGGGGCAAGCCTGCTCTGGGTTACAAGACCAGAAAGAAGAATAAAGCTTCTAATAAATATATCGTGAAGAAGAGAAATGAAAAATAGGAAGGAGCATAGATAATGGGTAGATCACTGAAAAAGGGCCCTTTCGTAAACGCTAAGCTGATCAAAGCTATCATTGATATGAATGCAGCTAACGAAAAGAAAGTATTAAAGACCTGGTCCAGACCATCCACAATATTCCCCCAGATGGTGGGACACACCATTGCCGTCCACGACGGAAAGAAGCATGTTCCCGTATACATCACTGAGGACATGGTAGGCCACAGACTTGGAGAGTTCGCTCCAACCAGAAACTACAGAGGCCATGCTGCGGACAAGTCATCCAAAGTCAAGAAAAAGTAGGAAAGGAGATCAAATAAAATGGAAGCAAAAGCAATTGCAAAATACGTTCGGATGTCTCCTATCAAACTGAAGCCGGTTACTGACCTGGTCAGAGGCAAAGACTTGAGCGAGGCGCTGACCATTCTGAAGTTTACTCCCGGTAAGGGTTCACAAATTGTTGAAAAGGTTGTAAAATCTGCTGCAGCAAATGCAGAAAACAATTTTGACATGAATCCGGACAACCTGTACGTTGCAGAGGTATATGCTCATCAGGGACCCACCTTAAAAAGATGGAGAGCAGGATCCCAGGGAAGAGCATCCGTGATTCTCAAGAGAAGCAGCCACATTGGCGTCACGTTAAAGGAAAAAAACTAGGAACAGGAGGTTCATTGAATGGGTCAGAAAGTAAGCCCTCATGGATTGAGAGTGGGCATTATAAAGGACTGGGATTCTAAATGGTACGCCAACAAGAACAGCTTCGCTGATCACCTTGTGGAGGACCATAAAGTCAGAGAATTCGTCAAAAAGAAATTATATGTAGCAGGCGTATCCAGAGTCGTCATCGAACGGTCGTCTGACAAGCAGATAAAGGTTGTGATCCTGACCGGTAAGCCGGGCATGGTCATCGGCAGATCCGGAGACGGCATTGATATGCTGAAGAAGGAAATCGAAAAGATGACCAGCAAGGAAGTCACCATCAGCATCGTAGAAATCAAGAGAATTGAACTGGATGCACAGCTGACCGCTGAAAGCATCGCTCAGGCCCTGGAGAGACGTGTGTCCTTCCGAAGAGCTATGAAGCAGGCCATCGGCCGAACCATGAAAGCCAATGCCAAGGGAGTCAAGGTCCTGGTATCCGGCCGACTGGGCGGAGCTGAAATTGCCAGAAATGAAAAGTACAGCGAAGGAAACGTTCCTCTGCATACTTTGAGAGCCAACATCGACTACGGATTCGCAGAAGCAGACACCACCTACGGAAAGATCGGCGTTAAAGTCTGGATCAACCACGGAGAAGTTCTGGACAAGGGTCTGATGAGCGCGGTACCGGAAGAAAAGCCGGCTGACCGACGTGGCGGCGACCGGGATCGAAGACCGAGAAGGGATAATGACCGGCCCAGAAGAGATAACGATCGTCCCAGAAGAGATTCCAGGGATGGTAGACCGGAAATGAAACCGTCCGTCAACCCCAGAGTCCGAAAGGCACCCAAGCCGGAAGCAGCAGCTCCCGTAGTGGAAGCCCAGGTGGAAGCAACAGCAGATAACGCAGAAGCGACAGAAGAATAGTAGTTGAGAAAGGAGGAGTGTAGCGATGTTAATGCCAAAGCGCGTTAAACGCAGAAGAGTCCACAGAGGAAGAATGAAGGGCGTTGCAACCAAGGGCAACACCATTACATACGGAACTTACGGACTTGTTACAGAAGAATGTGGCTGGATCACTTCAAATCAGATCGAAGCGGCTCGTATCGCCATGACCAGATCGATCAAACGAGGTGGTAAAGTATATATCAAGATATTCCCTCATAAGCCGGTTACCAAGAAGCCCGCTGAAGTACGAATGGGTTCCGGTAAAGGTGCTCCTGAGTACTGGGTAGCAGTAGTTAAGCCCGGTCGGGTCATGTTTGAAATCGAAGGAGTTACCGAGGTTCAGGCCAGAGAGGCCATGAGGCTTGCCGCACACAAACTGCCCGTACGATGCAAATTTGCCATCAAGGAAAATAGTGTAGCAGAGGGTGGTGAAGTATAATGGAATTAAAGAAAATGAGAGATATGAGTGAGCTCGAACTGAACGTTGAGCTGAAGAAAATGAAACAGGAGCTTTTCAACCTGAGATTCCAGCACGTTACTGGCCAGTTGGAGAACCCCATCAAGATGAGAGATGCTAAAAAGCAGATCGCACGAGTAAAGACCATTATCAGAGAAAAAGAACTGAAGAAGGTTCAAGGTTAATCGAAAGGAGGATGTGCTATGACAGTTGAAAGAAACAGAAGAAAGACTAGAGTTGGCATGGTTGTCAGCGATAAAATGGACAAAACAGCCGTAGTTGCAGTTGAAGACTTCGTAAGACATTCCCTTTATGGAAAAGCCGTAAAGAGAACCAAGAAGTTCAAGATTCATGACGAAAACAATGAGTGCAACATCGGAGATAAAGTTAGAATTATGGAAACAAGACCTCTTTCCAAGGATAAGAGATGGAGACTTGTGAACATCATTGAAAAAGTGAAGTAAAGGAGGCACCAGAGATGATTCAGACAGAAACCAGATTAAAAGTCGCTGACAATTCAGGTGCGAAGGAACTGTTATGCATCCGTATTCTCGGCGGAACCAGCCGGAAATATGCAAACATAGGAGATACGATCGTGTGTGCCGTCAAAGAGGCAACTCCCGGCGGTGTCGTAAAAAAGGGTGACGTTGTAAAGGCAGTAGTGGTAAGAACCATGCACGGAGCCAGAAGAGCCGATGGCAGCTACGTGAAGTTTGACCAGAACGCCGCCGTCATCATCAAGGACGACAAAAACCCGGTAGGAACCCGTATCTTCGGACCTGTAGCTAGAGAGCTCCGTGACAAGAGTTACATGAAAATCGTGTCACTGGCGCCGGAAGTACTGTAGGAGGTGTGAAGGATGCGAATTAAGAAAGACGATATGGTCGTGGTGATCACCGGCAAAGACAAGGGCAAAAAAGGTAAAGTAATCAAAGCCATGCCCAAAGAAGATAAGGTGATCGTAGAAGGCATCAACATGCAGACGAAGCATGCGAAGCAGACCAGAACCACCAAGAGCGAAATCAAGCACCAGGAAGGCCCCATCCATGTGTCCAACGTCATGCTGTTCGACAGCAAGGCCAAGGCTCCCACAAGAGTGGCCATGAAGGTGGAAGGCAATAAAAAAGTTCGGATTTCCAAGAAATCCGGTGCAGTAATCGACTAGGAAAGGAGGAGAAAAACTTGACAGCCAGATTAAAAGAAACATACAACGATGTTGTATTCAAAAGCATGATAGAAAAGTTCGGATATAAGAACGTCATGGAAGTTCCCAAGCTGGAAAAGATCACCATCAACATGGGATTAGGAGAAGCCAAGGAGAACGCAAAGCTGATGGAAACAGCCGTAGAGGAGTTGGGCCTGATCTCCGGTCAGAAGCCGGTCGTCACCAAATCCAAAAAGTCCATTGCAAACTTTAAGGTCCGTCAGGGCATGCCCGTCGGTGCTAAAGTCACTCTGAGAGGGGACAACATGTACGAGTTTGCAGACAAGTTCTTCAATGTTTCTCTTCCTCGAGTCCGGGACTTCAAGGGATTGAGCAAAAACTCCTTTGACGGACGCGGAAACTACTCCCTGGGGATCAAGGAACAGCTGATATTCCCTGAAATCAACTACGACAAAGTAGACAAGATCAAAGGAATGAATATCGTATTCACCACAACGGCGAAAACAGACGAAGAGGCAGCTGCGCTGCTGGAAGCTCTGGGTCTGCCGTTTGAAAAGTAGGGAGGGAACACAATGGCTAAAACATCTCTAAAAGTAAAACAGCAGAGAAAACCAAAGTTTTCCACTCGAGCATACACCAGATGCAGAATCTGTGGAAGACCCCATTCAGTTTTAAAGAAATATGGCATATGCCGTATCTGTTTTAGAGAACTTGCTTACAAAGGGGAAATCCCCGGCGTGAAAAAAGCAAGCTGGTAATTTGACAAAAGGAAGGAGGTACTGTAATGACAATGACAGATCCTATAGCAGATATGCTTACAAGAATCAGAAATGCCAATACTGTAGGACATGCAACAGTTGAAATCCCGGCATCCAAGATGAAGAAATCCATTGCGGGGATACTGACTGAGGAAGGATATATCAAGGGCTTTGATGTCATCGAAGATGACAAGCAGGGCATGATCCGAATCCAGATGAAGTACGGTCAGGATAAAGAAAGAGTTATCAGCGGAATCAAGAAGATTTCCAAGCCAGGCCTTAAGGTTTATGCAAAGGCCGAAGACGTACCGAAGGTACTGGGAGGCCTGGGCATCGCCATCATCTCCACTTCACAGGGGCTGATCAGCGATAAGGAAGCCCGGAAGCTGGGTATCGGCGGCGAAGTTATCTGTTATGTTTGGTAGGAGGAGCGAATTATGTCAAGAATAGGTAAACTGCCTGTTAATCTTCCTGCTGGTGTAGAACTGACCGTAGACGCAAACAACAACGTTACCGTCAAAGGTCCTAAAGGCACCCTGACAGAGCAGGTTAGCAAGCTGGTAAAAATAAATGTAGAAGATGGTGTTCTCACTGTGTCCAGAGACAAGGATGACAAAAATTCCCGATCTCAGCACGGGCTGGCCAGAACCCTGATCAACAATATGGTCGTCGGCGTTACCGAAGGCTACAAGAAAAAATTACAGATGGTAGGCGTCGGATACAAGGCCGAAAAGAAGGGCAATACCCTGGTCATGAGCCTTGGCTACTCCCATCCCGTTGAGATGGAAGATCCCAGCGGAATCACCACTGAGGTGACCACTCCCACGGAGATCATCGTCAATGGTATCGACAAATCCGTTGTCGGCAACTACGCAGCCAACATCCGTAAGTGGAGACAGCCTGAGCCGTACAAGGCCAAGGGTATCCGCTACGAGGGCGAAGTAATCCGAAGAAAAGAAGGCAAGACCGGGAAGAAATAGAAAGGAGTGAAATAACATGGCACAGGAAAGCAGAAAAGACAGACGTGTCGCCAGACACGCCAGAGTTCGTAAGACTCTTAGCGGAACTCCTGAAAAACCCAGGCTTTGTGTTTTTAGAAGCTTAAAGAATATCTCCGTTCAGATCATCGATGATGTAAACGGAGTCACCCTGGCATCCGCATCCTCCCTGGATAAAGAGCTGAAGGTCAAAATTGACAACGGCGGGAACAAGGAAGCGGCCAAGCTGGTAGGAGAAGCTATTGCACAGAGAGCACTTGCTAAGGGAATTGAAACGGTAGCTTTTGACCGGGGCGGATTCTTATATCACGGAAGAGTGAAGGAATTAGCCGACGGAGCACGTGAAGCCGGGTTGAAATTCTAACAGGAGGAGAAGAGGAATGCGACAAAATATGATTGATGCATCCAAGCTTGACTTAAAGGAATCCATCATTAACATCCGACGTGTTGCGAAGACGGTTAAGGGTGGTCGAAATATGAGATTCAGCGTCACGGTCGTAGTCGGAAACGGCGAAGGATACGTCGGCGTAGGACTGGGAAAAGCCCAGGAAATTCCTGAAGCAGTCAGAAAAGCAATTGAAGATGCAAAAAAACACTTGATATTGGTTCCTACCGTAGGAACTACTGTACCCCACAGAAATCTGGGAATCTTTGGTGCCGGACAGGTTCTTATCATGCCTGCTGCTCCGGGTACCGGGGTAATCGCAGGAAGCTCCGTACGTCAGGTACTGGAAGCTGCCGGCGTAAAAGATGTCAGAGCGAAGTCCATCGGTTCCAGCAACTCTGGGAACATGGCTTATGCCACCATTGAAGGTCTGAGAGGACTCAAGACTGTTGAGCAGATCAGCAGACTCCGAGGCAAGACCAAGGAAGAAATCTTAGGATAAGGAGGAAGTCCCATGGCAAATGTAAAAGTTACTTTATCAAAAAGTGTGATTGGCGCTTCCCCGAATCAGAGAAAAGTCGTTGAAGCGTTAGGATTAAAGAAGATGCACCACTCCGTTGTTCTCCCGGAAAGCGCCCAGACCATGGGAGCCATCAAAAAGGTAGAGCATCTTGTGACTGTAGAAAAACTGTAGGATAGGAGGTGCACAGACATGAAACTGCATGAATTAAAGGCTGTTCCTGGTGCTACCAGAAAAACCAAAAGAAGAGGTCGTGGTACAGCGTCCGGTCAGGGTAAGACCGGCGGACGAGGTATGAACGGTCAGAATTCCAGAAGCGGCGGCGGTACCAGACTGGGATTTGAAGGGGGACAAATGCCCCTGTACAGACGAATCCCCAAGAGAGGCTTCACCAATATCTGGAGAAAAGAATACACCATCCTGAATCTGGATGATTTCAACAACTTCGATGAAGGTGTCGTTGTCACACCGGAAATGTTAAGCGAAGCCGGCCTGGTAAAACAGGTTAAGGATGGGATCAAAGTTCTCGGAGAAGGAAACCTGGAAAAGAAAATCACCATTCAGGCTCAGAAATTCAGTAAAACCGCATTGGAAAAGATCGAGTCTGCCGGAGGAAAGGCAGAGGTGATCTAGTATGGGTATGATAAAAACAATCGCTCATGCTTGGAAAATCGCCGAAATCAGAAGCAAGATCGTTTTCACGCTTCTGATGCTGGTGGTTTTCCGGCTGGGCTCAAATATTCCGGTTCCAGGTATGGACAGAGACCTTCTTGCTGAAGTTTTCAGCGGAGATACAGGACTATTTGGCTTGTTTGATTTATTCTCAGGGGGCGCCTTCAGTAATTTCACCATCTTTGCCCTGAGTATTACCCCTTACATTACTGCATCCATCATCCTTCAGCTGCTGACCATTGCCGTTCCCTCCCTGGAGAGACTGGCAAAGGAAGGGGAAGAAGGGAAAAAGAAAATTGCTCAGTATACCCGTTATCTGACGGTGGTACTGGCCTTCGTTCAGGCCATCGGTCTGTCGGTGGGACTGTTCCGTCAGGCACTGATCAGTACGGATTTCTTCTCCATTACTGTCATCGTCCTGACCCTTTCTGCCGGTACCGCATTCCTGATGTGGCTGGGTGAGCAGATCAATGAAAACGGAATCGGCAATGGGATCTCCCTGATCATCTTTGCCGGAATCGTTTCCCGAATCCCCAGTGCGATTCATACCACATGGATCAAGCTCCAGGCCGGGGAAGTCAGCATCATTACCATTATTGTATTCCTCCTGTTCGCCGTCATTGTGGTGGTGGGCATCATCGAGGTTCAGCAGGGCCAGAGACGGATACCTGTACAATATGCCAAGCGTGTAGTAGGCCGGAAGATGTACGGTGGTCAATCCACTCACATTCCTCTGAAGGTGAATCAGGCGGGAGTCATTCCTGTCATCTTCTCCCTTTCCCTGCTGCAGTTCCCGCTGACCATCACCTATTTCACCCCCAACACCGGTTTTTCCGCCTGGGTATCCAAGTGGCTGTCACCGGGAGGGGATCCGGGAGTTTGGATTTATACGGTTTTCAATATTCTGCTGATCGTTTTCTTCACGTATTTCTACACGGCGGTGACCTTCAATCCTGCTGACGTGGCCAATAATATGAAGAACAACGGCGGATTCATCCCGGGTATCCGGCCCGGACGTTCCACCGTGGAATATTTAACGAAGGTACTGACCAGAATCACCTTTGTAGGTGCCATATTCCTGGCGCTGGTAGCGACCCTGCCCACCCTGATCGACCAGTTTACCAATCTGGAAGTGGGATTCGGCGGAACATCGCTGCTGATCGCAGTGGGAGTTGCCCTTGACACAATGAAACAACTGGAGAACCAACTGGTTATGAGAAACTACCAGGGTTTTCTTAAATAAATAGGAGTAAATCATGCTTAGACTAATTCTGCTGGGCCCTCCCGGAGCGGGAAAGGGCACTCAGGCTACAAGAATCGTTGAAAAATACAGTATCCCTCATATTTCTACCGGCGATATCTTCCGTAAGAACATCAAAGAAGGAACCGAACTGGGCCGCAGAGCACAGGAGTACATGAATAAGGGAGAATTGGTGCCCGATGATCTGGTTATTGAGATCGCCGAAGCCCGCCTCCTGGAAGAGGACTGCAAAAACGGATACCTGCTGGATGGATTTCCGAGAACCGTATATCAGGCAGAAAAATTTGATGAATTCCTTCAGGAAAAGGCTGCGAAAATCGATAAGGTCATTGACATCCAAGTGGCAGCCGAAGAACTGAAGATGCGAATCATCGGACGAAGGGTATGCCGGTCCTGCGGGGCCAGCTACCACGTGGACAACATGCCTCCGAAAAAAGAAGGGGTATGCGATGTCTGCGGTGGGGAACTGTACCAGCGGCATGATGACACGGCAGAAACGGTGGATAACCGAATCAGCGTCTACAATGAACAGACGAAGCCGTTGACCGACTATTATGAAAAAACCGGCAGACTGGCCCGGGTCGACGGAGCCGGGGACACGGACGCTGTGTTTGCTGCGATCGTCAGCATAATAGGAGAGTAAGGGATGATCATCATCAAGTCAGATCAGGAAATTGACATTATGCGGGAATCCGGAAAGGTGACGGCTCATATCCTGAAGGAACTGGAAAATTTCATTAAACCGGGGATATCCACCATGGACATCGACCAGTTTGTGGAGAAGACCATTCTGTCCAACAATATGATCCCAAGCTTCAAAGGTTACAACGGCTTTCCGGCCAGCGCCTGTGTATCCATCAACAACGAGGTGGTACACGGCATACCGGATGCTGCGCGTTTCCTGAAAGAAGGAGATATCGTCAGCGTCGATGTAGGCTGTACCTACAAGGGCTATGTCAGCGATGCGGCCAGGACTTACCCCGTAGGGGCCATCAGTCCGGAGGCTCAGAAGCTGATCGATGCCACCCGGGACAGCTTCTTCGAAGGACTGAAGTTCTGCCGGCCGGGCTACCGGCTGTCGGACATCTCCCATGCCATCCAGCAGAAGGCGGAATCGGAAGGTTTTTCCGTAATCCGGGATTTTGTGGGTCATGGCGTAGGAAGAGCGATGCATGAGGAACCTCAGATCCCCAACTACGGGAAACCGGGACGGGGACCCAGACTGGCCAGGGGCATGGTATTTGCCATTGAACCCATGATCAATCAGGGGACCTTTGAGGTAGACGTGCTGGCGGATAATTGGACCGTGGTAACTTTAGACGGTAAATTATCAGCTCATTACGAGAACACTGTTGTCATAACTGATGATGAACCAGAACTGATAACCCTATAGGGTCATATGTAGAGAGAGGTGTAATATATGGCGAAAAAAGACGTCATCGAGGTATTCGGTACCGTTGTAGATGCTCAGCCAAATGCAATGTTCGTGGTGAAGCTGGAAAACGGTTACGAGGTACTCGCACACATTTCAGGAAAAATCCGGATGAACTTCATCAGGATTCTGCCGGGAGACCGGGTAAAGGTTGAACTGTCGCCCTATGACCTGACCAGGGGCAGAATCACCTGGAGAGATAAATAACGTATAACGCAATGGATTAAAGAGGAGGAAGGATAATGAAAGTAAGAGCTTCCGTTAAACCGATCTGCGAAAAGTGCAAAGTTATCAAGAGAAACGGAAAAGTCATGGTTATCTGTGAGAACCCGAAGCACAAGCAGAAGCAAGGCTAATAAGAAAACCTGCGGGGGAGCGGCTGTGTTCTCTTGCCGGGAGGCAATGGGACTACCTCAGGGTATTCTATAGATTAATAGTGATAATGGTTAAATACCGGGCTCCTGTGACTGTCACGGGACCGGAGAAGGAGGAGTAGTATGGCTCGTATAGCCGGTGTCGACTTACCAAGAGAAAAAAGAGTGGAGATTGGTCTGACCTATATTTATGGGATCGGAAAACCATCTGCACTGGAAATCCTGGCAAAAACAGGAATCAGCCCTGACACGAGAGTAAAAGATCTGTCAGAAGAAGAAGCTGGTATGATCAGAAAAGTCATAGAACAGGAATATGTGGTCGAAGGAGATCTTCGAAGAGAAGTTTCCCTGAACATCAAGCGACTGATGGAAATCGGATGCTACCGGGGAATCCGTCATAGAAGAGGCCTGCCCGTAAGAGGACAGGGAACCAAGACCAATGCAAGAACCCGAAAGGGACCGAAAAAGACTGTAGGAAGAAAGAAAAAAGCTGGAAAGTAAAGGAGGTAGGGTAACAAATGGCTAAAACTGTAAAAAAGACAGTACGTAAAAAAAGAAGAGAACGTAAGAACATTGAACGTGGTCAGGCTCATATCCAATCCACCTTTAATAATACTCTTGTGACTCTTACAGATCTGAATGGAAATGCACTTTCCTGGTCCAGTGCCGGATCCCTTGGATTTAAGGGTTCCAGAAAATCCACGCCCTTTGCAGCTCAGATGGCTGCCGAAGAAGCGGCTAAGGCTGCTATGGAGCACGGACTGAAGATCGTTGAAGTTTATGTTAAGGGACCCGGATCCGGAAGAGAAGCGGCTATCAGAGCCCTTCAGGCTGCCGGTCTGGAAATCAACATGATCAAAGATATCACGCCCATTCCGCACAACGGATGCCGGCCACCGAAAAGACGAAGAGTATAAGGAAGGGAGGAGTAGTTACCTATGGCAAGATATACAGATGCTTCCTGCAGATTATGCAGACGAGAAGGTCAGAAGCTTTTTCTGAAAGGCGAACGATGCTACAGCACCAAATGCGCCCTGGAAAAGAGAAATTACGCTCCTGGACAGCATGGTCAGAGCAGAAAGAAAATTTCCGAGTATGGCCTGCAGCTTCGTGAAAAGCAGAAAGCAAAGAGATTCTACGGACTGCTGGAAACACAGTTCAGAAATTTATTTGATAAAGCAGCTAAGCGTAAAGGCATGACCGGTGAAAACCTGCTGATCATGCTGGAATCCAGACTGGACAACGTAGTATTCCGAATGGGATTCGCATCCTCCAGAAAGGAAGCAAGACAGTTGGTCAACCATGGCCATTTCACCGTAAACGGCAAGAAGGTGGACATTCCGTCCTTCGAAGTCAAAGCCGGTGATGTGATCAAGGTGAAGGAAAAGAGCACCAGCTCTCCCAAATTCAAAGAAATCAAAGAAATGACCATCAGCGTTCCCTCCTGGATCACCGTTGATGTCGACAAACTTGAGGGTAAAGTAGTTGCACTGCCTAAGAGAGAAGATATTGATACTCCGATTGAAGAGCATCTTATCGTCGAATTGTATTCCAAATAAACCGGCTTAGCAACGTGCTCAGGCTATTGTTTGGAAGAAAAGGAGGGTTTTGAGTGATAGAAATCGAAAAACCAACAATTGAATGCATATTTAAAGAGGAAGATGCTAACTACGGAAAGTTTGTCGTTGAGCCCCTGGAAAGAGGTTACGGCACCACCCTGGGAAACAGTCTGAGAAGAATTCTGATCAGCTCATTACCAGGTGCAGCCGTCACATCCGTCAAGATCGACGGGATTCTTCATGAATTCTCCACGATCCCCGGTGTGAAGGAGGACGTAACAGAAATCATCCTGAATCTGAAGAAGCTGGCCGTCAAGATCAGCGGTGACAGCACCAAGCGTGCCATCATCAATGCAGTTGGTCCCAAGGTGGTCACAGCGGCAGATATCATGGGGGACATGGAACTTGAAATCTTCAATCCGGATCTTCATATAGCTACCCTGGAAGAAAATGCAAGTTTAGTGATGGAAATCAATATCGCCAGAGGCCGGGGCTATGTTTCGGCTGACCAGAACAAGAGCGAGAATGCTTCCATCGCCGTCATCCCGGTGGATTCCATATTCACCCCTGTGCGGAAGGTCAACTTCACCGTTGAAAACACCCGTGTAGGCCAGATGACCGACTATGATAAGCTGATTCTGGAAATATGGACCGATGGTTCCATCACTCCGGAAGAAGGCGTTTCCATCGGCGCCAAGATCATGCAGGAGCACCTGAACCTGTTCGTTGAACTGACGGACAACACCGATGCCCTGGAAATCATGGTGGAGAAGGAAGAAGACCAGAAAGAAAAGGCCCTTGAAATGACCATTGAGGAACTGGAGTTATCCGTTCGTTCCTTCAACTGTCTGAAGAGAGCCGCCATCAATACCGTGGAAGAATTGACTCATAAAACAGAGGAAGACATGATGAAGGTTCGTAACCTTGGAAAGAAATCCCTGGATGAAGTCAAACACAAACTGGAAGAATTAGGACTTGGACTCAAACCAAGCGACGATTAGGAAAGGAGAAGAGGCGATGCCAGGATATAGAAAATTAGGCAGACCTACAGCTCACAGAAAGGCTATGCTGCGAAATATCGTAACCTCCCTGTTCCGGGAAGGACGAATTTCCACCACCGATCACCGGGCTAAAGAAGCAAGACGTGAAGCTGAAAAGCTGATCACCCTTGCTAAGCGTGGCGATCTCCACGCAAGAAGACAGGTTCTTGCCTACGTTTACGATGAAGATGTAGTCAAAAAGCTTTTTGATGAAATCGCACCGAAGTACGCAGAAAGAAACGGCGGATACACCAGAATCCTGAAACTGGGACCCAGACAGGGAGACAATGCTGAGGTCGTATTCTTAGAACTCGTATAAAACAAACAAAGGCTCGCAGCAATGCGGGCCTTTTCCAAACCAACCAACTTTAAGAGCAGCTCTGCAAGTTGGCAGTTCTGCAAGTTGGGCCGCCAACTTTCAGAGCTGCTCTTAAAACTGGTTGTTCTTAAAACTGGTTATACAGGGGTGTGATTATGGGAAACCGAACAGGAAAAATCATCCTTTCCCTGACCGGCAGGGATCTCAGAGAAATAGAAGACCAGCTTCTTGCAATGAAGGAGCTGGATTTTGACGTGGTGGAATGGCGGGCGGATTATTATTATAATCGGTCGGTCTTCGGCCTGATCCGCCGGATCTGCCCGGGGAAGGAGCTGCTCTTTACGGTACGAAGCCGGGAGGAGGGAGGTCTTTTTCAGGGATCCGACAAAGAACTGGAAGATATGGTTATGACAGCAGCCCTGGAAGGTAAAGCAGAACTGGTTGACATGGAACTGCTGGGATTCTACGGCCGCAACCGGTCGATGCTCCAGGCGCTGAAGCAGACCGGTACCCGGGTCATTCTTTCTTTTCATGATTTTCACTCGACTCCTTCCGAGGAGAGGATACGGGACCTGTTCCGGTCCATGAAAGAGGCAAAGGCGGATATTGGCAAGATCGCGGTCATGCCTGTGACGGAGAAGGATGTGGAAACCCTGGCAGAAGGGGCTCGACTGGCGGTCAAGGAAATGGACCTGGAAATCATTGCAATCTCCATGGGGGAACTGGGAAGGAAGACCCGCTTAGACCTTTCCCTGACAGGATCTACCATGACCTTCGGTGCCCTTGGTGCCGGATCTGCCCCCGGGCAGGTGGAAGCGGTCGAACTGGCCAAAATTCTAAAAGGACGGGCCTAGGATCTGGTACTTCCTTCAAATCAAGTCGCTGAAATCAATGAAACTAGTTTTTATTGCCGCTGTTTGCTGAATAGGGTATAATGAATCTCATGGAAACAATCATACGAATTGAAAACTTAATATTTGAGTATAAACGGGAAGAAGAGCAGGAAGTGGTCCGGGCCATCGACAACGTTTCCCTGGAGATTCCCAGGGGAAGCTTTACCGCGATCATCGGGCGAAACGGCTCCGGCAAATCGACCCTGGCCAAAAACCTGAATGCCCTCCTTCTGCCCACCAGCGGCGAAATCTGGATCGACGGATACAATACCAGTGACCCGGAATCTCTCTGGCAGGTTCGGCAGCGGGCCGGCATGGTTTTTCAGAATCCTGACAATCAGCTGGTTTCCTCCATTGTGGAGGATGATGTGGCCTTTGGCCCTGAAAATCTGGCGATTCCTCCCGATGAAATAAGGATAAGGGTGGATGAATCCTTAAAGGCTGTCGGTATGTACGAAGAGCGAAAAAAAGCGCCTCACATGCTGTCCGGAGGCCAGAAGCAGCGGATTGCCATTGCCGGAGTGGTGGCCATGAAACCTCAGTGCATCATTCTGGATGAACCGACGGCTATGCTGGATCCCCGGGGACGGGACGAAGTCATGGCCATCATGAAAAAACTCCATCAGGAAGGGATCACCATCCTCCTCATCACCCATTTCATGGAAGAAGCGGCTCAGGCAGAACGGGTCATCATCATGGATCAGGGTCGAATCTGCATGGACGGAACCCCGGAGGAAATCTTTGCCCGATCCCGGGAAATCCGGGAGCTGAGCCTGGACGTACCCCTGCCGGTGGAACTGGCAGAAGGCCTCCGGGAAAATGGGATTCCCGTGCCTCGGAGCATTATCACAACGGAAGAAATGGTAGACTATCTATGTCAATTGAAGTAAAGAACATAACCCATATATACAGCGAAGGGATGCCCTACGAATCCGTTGCCCTCCAGGACGTCAGTTTTTCTGTGGCAGACGGTGAATTCGTTGGAATCATCGGCCATACCGGTTCCGGTAAATCCACCCTGGTCCAGCATCTGAACGGACTGCTGAAGCCGAAAAGGGGGTCTATTTTCATTGGAGACGTGGACATAACCGGAGAAAAGGTGCTGATGCGGGACATCCGGCGAAAAATTGGGCTGGTCTTTCAGTACCCCGAATATCAGCTTTTTGAAGAAACGGTCCATAAGGATGTAGCCTTCGGCCCCATTAATCTCGGACTTTCCGAAGAAGAAACCAATCTTCGGGTCCGGGAAGCCATTGGGCTGGTAGGATTGGATTATGAGGAACTGGCGGATCGATCCCCCTTTGAATTGTCCGGCGGGCAGAAGCGAAGGATCGCCATTGCCGGCGTCATCGCCATGAAACCGGAGGTCCTGATACTGGATGAACCCACCGCCGGTCTGGATCCCAGAGCCCACAAAGAGATTCTGGACATGATCCGGTCCATCCATGAAACAGAAAAAAATATCACCTTGCTGATTTCTCATAATATGAATGATATTGCAGCCCTTTCCGACAAGGTGCTGGTGATGGAAAAGGGACAGGTTGCTATGATGGGAACCCCCCGGGAAGTCTTCAGCAGGGGGCCGGAACTGAAAGAAATGGGTCTGGCCCTGCCGCCGGCAGCGGAATTTATGAACAGGATGAGGGAAAAGGGATGCCCGGCAGAAGCCAGCGTCCTGACGAAAGAGGAAGCCCTGGAGGCACTGCTCCTCCGTTTGAAAGTCAACAGAGAGCAGGTGGCCCAATGATTCGCGATATTACCTTAGGACAATATTACCCGGGTGAATCCTGGATACACAAACTGGACCCCCGGACCAAGATCATCGGAACCTTTGTGTTCCTGGTGGCCCTTTTTCTGGTAAAAGACTTCTGGGGATTTTTAGTTGCCGTTGCCGGGCTGGGGCTGGTCATCGGTATATCCCGGGTTCCCCTGAATTTTATCCTCAAGGGGCTTAAGCCCGTATTCCTCATCATTCTCTTCACCTTTGTCATCAATATGTTCATGACAAAAGGGGAGACACTGGTAGGATGGGGATTCCTGGTCATCACCAGGGAAGGGTTGTACAACGCCTTCTTCATGGGAGTGCGGCTGGTGCTGCTGATCATCGGATCTTCTCTGCTGACCCTGACCACCAAACCCATTAAACTCACCGACGGTATCGAAAACCTATTGGGGCCTCTGAAAAAAATCGGCGTACCGGCCCATGAGCTGGCCATGATGATGACCATTGCCCTGCGCTTCATTCCCACTTTGCTGGAGGAAACGGATAAGATCATGAAAGCCCAGATGGCCAGAGGGGCTGATTTTGAAAGCGGAAACCTGCTCAAGCGGGCTAAAAGCCTGGTGCCCTTACTGATTCCCTTGTTTATCAGCGCTTTTCGGATTGCCCAGGACCTGGCTATGGCTATGGAAGCTCGCTGCTATAACGGCGGGGAGAACCGGACCCGGATGAATGCCATGCGCTACAGCCGGCAGGATATTTTGGCTGCCGGAGCGTTGATCCTCTTTGTGGTGTTGATCATTATGGAAAGGAACTTGATTTGAATACGAAATATTATGTTCAGGCGGCCGTCATCGCAGCAGTTTATGCTGCCCTGACCATGCTCCTGGCCCCCTTCAGCTACGGTTTCATGCAAATCCGGGTTTCAGAGGCTCTGACCATTCTGCCCTTTTTTACCCCTGCAGCGATTCCTGGTTTATTCATCGGCTGTCTGGTATCCAACCTCCTGAGCCCCTATGGCCTACTGGACGTGGTCTGCGGCAGCGCAGCCACTCTGCTGGCGGCACTCCTATCCTATAAGCTGCGGAGGACGCCCTGGCTGGTACCCCTGCCTCCGGTCATCACCAACGGGGTGATCATCGGCCTGATGCTCCATTACGGATATGGGGTTCCTGTGAACCTATTTGCCATCATGGGCTGGATTGCCCTGGGAGAACTGATTGCCTGTTATCTGATCGGTTATCCCCTTCTCCGCTATCTCCAGAAGCATAAGAGAATCTTCCAATGAAAAAGCAGAATCTGATAATAGCAATCCTCATGCTGGTTGCTATTATTCTTCTATTTTTGATATTGGAGCCGGCCCTGAATGGGCAAGGCGCCGAACTGCCACCCGAGGGGGAATCCCCGCCGGCAGCTTTGTCGGTCCGGGAAAGCGATCAGCTGTTCTTCAACCTGAAGTACACCCGCTATCAGGAAGGCTACCCCTATCAATATGAATACCGGGGAGAGATTCGGCCTTATCGTTTCCGGGAAATGATCGAAACCGCCGGAAGAATCCTGGATGAACAGGAGAAGGGCTCCTTGACCTTCCTGGATAATTACAAAGATCGGAAAGGTAAAGCACCTCTGTACCACGGAAAAGCCACCGACCGGGATGGGACTCTGCGGGGCGCGGCTGTTCCCGGCTATCCGGATCCTGCAGATCAGGAGGAGTTTGATTATCTGCCCGATGGGACCCTGGTCCGGATCATGAATCCAAAGGAAACCGGATACCCGGAGAACCCGGTCGGATCGTTAACCGACGGATTCCTGCCGGTCTGGTCTCTGACGGATCAAAAGTCTTATTGGGTTCCCGAAAAATATGTCCGGCAGGATCGGCAGATGGAACGGATTAAAAAGGTCATTGCCATCGACCGGACCAACCAGACCATCGCCGCCCTGGAACAGGTCACCCGATTGGAATACTTTCAAGGCCCGGGGGTTTTTCTGAAAACCGACTGGCAGATCGTTTCCTACAGCCGGTGCACCACCGGAAAGCTTGGGCCCTATCATCAGCCTACACCGGTGGGAACCTTTTACGCCATGGAAAAGAAACCCTATCTGGAATACCTGATCGATGGAACCAATCAGATCGGTGGACGGGAGCCCTGGGCCATCCGTTTCACAGCAGGGGCCTATGTCCACGGCATGTCGGCAGGTGAATTCTCTGAGGCCATCGGAACGGTGCCCCTGTCCCACAAATGTGTCCGGAATTACACCTCCCATGCCCTGTTCCTTTATGAGTGGTTTGAGGAGGACCGGACCGCCGTCATCGTCATCGAATAGAGAAAGGAAAAGGAATGCGGCAGCGCACCATACGGAACATCCACGAAAAAATAAAAGTTCACCATGCTCCCGGAAGCCGGCTGGTCACAAGGCCCATGGAGCAGAAGGGCAAATGGAGGGAACGGTTTGCCAACCGGGGAGACCTCTGCCTGGAGTTGGGCTGCGGCAAAGGCCAGTTCCTCATCAGCCGGGCCGGGGCAATACCGGGGAAGAATTTCATCGGAGTCGAGGGGCAGCCCTCCGTTCTCTACCGGGCCTTGGAGAAATCCGGAGAATGCCTTCTGGACAACCTGTGCTTCATGGAAGGATTTGTCCGGGACCCTCTGGACTACTTCGCTCCGGAGGAGCTTTCCGCCATCTATCTGAATTTCAGCGACCCCTGGCCCAAAGCCCGTCACAGCAAGCGGCGTCTGACCAGTCCGGGGTATCTGAAAGCCTACCAGACCATTCTCCGGGAGGGGGGCACCCTGGAAATCAAGACCGACAACCGGGGCCTTTATGAATACACCCTGGAAACCATGGAAAGCCTGGGAATGGAACCGGACACCCAGACGGAGGACCTTCATGGAGAGGGCCATCCGGCCGCCGGATTTACAACCGAATATGAAGACAAATTCCGGAAAGAAGGGAAGGGGATCTATTACATCCGATGGACCAGAACCTCCGGAGCATCAAATAGTTGAAGTTGAATATCGTTCGTATTATAATTGTTTAAAAGAAAAGGAGATGAGCATATGGGGAAATATATAGTGGCAAGAGAAAACGGAAGAGTCATACCCAAAGAGGATAAAATCTTTGGTATCAACAAGCTGGCAAAGGAAATGATTGCAGAAAAGGGGAAGGATGCTGTGGTAAACGCCACCATCGGATCCCTGCTGGATGACCAGGGCAATCTGGTGGTCCTTTCATCGGTAGTCGATGTACTGAAAAACCTGACTCCGGTGGAATATGCCGACTATGCGCCCATCGGCGGCACCCCCGAATTCCGGGAGGCCATCAAAAAAGCCGCTTTCGGCAGCTACCTGCCTGGATGCCAGTCCGAGGCAGTGGCAACCCCCGGGGGAACCGGAGCCATCCGGAACACCATTTCCAATTACTCCGACTATGGAGACACGATCCTGACCTCCGACTGGTACTGGGCACCCTATGGGACCATTGCCTCGGAAATAGGACGAAAACTGGAAACCTTCACCCTGTTCAATGCGGATGACCGTTTCAATATCCGGTCCTTCGAAGAAAAGGTCAATCACCTGATGAGCCGTCAGGAAAGTCTGGTGATCCTGCTGAACACACCGGCCCACAACCCCACCGGGTACTCCCTGACCCTGGATGACTGGAAAGCCGTCCTCCAGGTTCTGGAAGAAGCCGCGGTTCCCGGAAAGACCATTGCCCTCTTCGTGGACGTGGCCTACATCGACTTTGCCGGAAACTCGGAAGAATACCGAAAATTCCTGCCTTTGCTGGATGGTCTTCAGGAGAACATCCTGCCGATCATCGGTTACAGCGCCTCCAAGACCTTTACCCTGTACGGCATGCGTTGCGGTGCCATGATCTGCATGACCCCCAACCCGGAGATTGCCGCTGAATTCAAGCTGGTCAATGAATACTCTGCCCGGGGTACCTGGTCCAACAGCACCCGTGCGGCTCAGGCGGTAATCGCAAAGATCTACAGCAGCCCGGAGCTTTTGCAGAAGGTGGATGAAGAACGAACTCAGTGCCGGGACATGCTGGTCCGTCGAGGTAAGGCCTTTGAAAAGGCCGCTGAAGAGGTGGGGCTGGCTATCGTTCCCTTTGATTCCGGATTCTTTGCCTCCGTGCCCTGCGCCAATGCGGAGGAGGTTGGTCAAAAGCTTCAGAAAGAAGGCATCTTTGCTGTTCCTCTTGCCAAAGGCCTCCGTATCTCAGTAGCTTCCATCCCCGAATCGGCTTGCAGCATGCTGCCCGCCAGGATCCTGGAAGCAATGAAATAGCCGCCATCGTCAAGCAGTCAGAATAGTACGGAGGGCTGACAGAAGGAGACCTATGAATATACGACATATTGCCAAAGAGGCAGGCGTGTCGGTAGCTACCGTTTCCCGGGTCCTGAATCACCCGGAGAGCGTGGCACCTGCCACCAGGGAAAAAATCGAACGGATTATGGCGGAAACCGAGTACATCCCCAATTGGTTTGCCCGGGGCCTGAATTTCAACAAGACGGCCACCATCGGGCTGGTGATTCCCCATATCCTCAATTCAGAGAACATGGAAATCGTCAAGGGGGCCGAAGACGTAGCCCATCAAAAGGACTATACTTCCCTCCTCTGCAATGTGGAAAATGACGTAGCCAAGGAAAAGAAATACATCGATAATCTGATCAAGCGCCGGGTGGACGGAATCCTTCTCATTTCCTCCCTCCTTTCGGAAAAGGACGTTCTCAACATCGTGGAGCAGGGAATCCCAGTGGTCCATATCGGAGAAGTAACCTGGGAGAACAGACTTCCGGTGGTTGCTATCGACTCCAAGGACGGAGCCTACAAGGCGACCCGCCACCTGCTGGAATCAGAAAGAAAGAAGATCGGGATCCTATATGGGACCACTCCTGCCGTGGAAAACAGCCGGAAAATCAAGGGATATGAGAAAGCACTGAAAGAAGCCAAGATTCCTGTTAAGGATGAGTACAAGATCCAGGTAGAGGATAATATTGAAGGGGGATACCTGGGAGCCCGTAAATTCCTGGACATGAGTGACCCTCCGGATGCCATTTTCGCTACCAGTGACCTGATCGCCTTTGGGGTCATGGATGCCATGAAGGACAACCGTATTACCGTACCGGATCAGATTTCCGTGGTAGGCTTCGGAAACATCCGGATGTCCAACCTGGTGGAGCCCAAGCTGACCACCATCGAAAAACCTCTTCACAAAATGGGGGTTGTGGGAGCCCGGCTGCTTTTCGATCTGATCGAAGGGAAAGAGGATGAGGGAAGCGAGATGAAGAACATCCAGCTTCAATCCAAGCTTAAAATCCGTAAATCCTGCGGACATAAAGAAAGAATCGGAGAAATGTTCTAATGAATACTACATTTGTCGGTCTGAAACTAAAAAACCCCATTATTTTATCGGCTGGTCCCTGGAGCCGGGACGGTCTTTCCATCAAGCGGGCGCTGGAAGCCGGGGCCGGTGCGGTGATCACCGAATCCATCGTCAGCGACGCCATCATCGATGTTCGTCCCCGAATTGCTTATAACGGCAGCGGTGCCCAGAACATCCGGCTGTACAGCGACATCCAGATCGAAGGGTGGGAGCGGGAGATGGAAATTGCCAAGAGCGCCGGAGGCATCGTCATCGCCAGCATATCCGGCCATACCCCTTCGGAGCTGGCCTATCTGGCTTCCAAAATGGAGCACTTCGGAGCGGATGCCATTGAAGTCAGCGTATCCAATCCCATGGGAGAGTCCCTTGAGATCCTGGCTTCCGATGCGGATCAGATGTATCTGATCATCAAAGAAGTGGTGGAGCACGTGGACATTCCGGTCATCGTCAAGCTGTCTCAAACCGCCACCAACATCGCCAAGGTTGCCAAGGCTGCCAAAAAAGCCGGGGCTGCCGGGGTCAGCGCCATCAATTCCATCCGATGCATCCTGGGTGTAGATATCGAAACAGGAGAACCCATGCTGCCCACCTATGGAGGATATTCCGGTGCTCCCATCCGGCCTCTGGGACTGGCTGCCGTGGCTACCGTGTCCCAAACAGTCAACATCCCCATCTGCGGCATCGGCGGCATTGAGAACTATAAAAATGCGTTGGAGTACATGATGCTGGGGGCTTCCGCCGTACAGGTGGGCACTACCGTGATGATCAACGGGTTTGAAAAAATCCGGGAGATCGTGGAGGACCTGGACCGGTGGGCGGACAGCAAAGGAATTAAATCCGTTGCTGAAATCCGCGGTAAAGCACTGACTAATCTGAAATCTTTCGATGAGATGAAGGTAGAGCCGGTGATTTCCCACTCCAATCATGAGCCCTGCCTGGAAGATTGTAAAGCCTGTGTGAAGGGTTGCATTTACGGAGCCATCACCCGGTTGGAGTCGGATGTGGAAATCGACAAAAACCGCTGTACCGGCTGTGGCGTCTGCATATTTGTCTGCCCGGAAAAGAAATTAAGCCTTCGCTGGTAATAGTTTTTATGTTCAGGAAAAAGAACAAGAATGTTGTTAAAATGTTCTTGTAATTTTCTGAATATATGTTAAAATGAAGTTGTCATGTAACCGGTTACACTAAATGAATGTTTAGTTTGCTGGATTATAAGTATACAATATATATTATCTTGTCGTAGGAATTAAAGGAGGGAAATGAATTGAGTAAAATTGTAAAGTCAGACTTCAATTCAGAAGCCGTAGCTGGGTTCACCCACAGAACCGCTATGGAAGAGGCAGCAAGATGCCTGCTGTGCATCGATGCTCCCTGTAGCCAGGGATGTCCGGCTGGAACAGACCCCGGTAAGTTCATCCGGTCCATCCGTTTCAGAAACGTAAAGGGCGCAGCAGAAACAATCCGAGAAAACAACATCCTGGGCGGTACCTGTGCAAGAGTCTGTCCTTATGACCGGCTTTGCGAAGAGTTCTGCAGCAGATGCGGAATCGATAAGCCGATCCAGATCGGAAAGCTTCAGCGATATGCCATCGAACAGGAAGAAGCATTCAACATGCAGACCCTGAAAGCTCCTGCTGAAAAGAAAGCCGGAAAAGTTGCCTGCGTTGGTGCCGGCCCCGCTTCCCTGGCTTGTGCTTCCGAATTGGCAAAGGCTGGCTACAACGTAACCATCTTTGAAAGAGAAGCAGAAGCAGGCGGAGTCCTGACCTATGGAATCGTTCCCACCAGACTTCCCAAAAAAGTCGTGGACCACGATATCAAAATGGTGAAGGACCTGGGCGTTGCCTTCGAATTCAACAAGGAAGTAAAAGAAGCAGACCTGGCAGATTTCGATGCTGTTTTCGTAGGCGTCGGACTGTGGGGAGCCAAGATTCCGGACATCAAGGGCAAAGACCTGAAGAACGTCTATGCTGCTGTTGATTTCCTGAAACAGGCCAGAACTCTGGAAGACAAATTCACTCCTGGTGAAAACGTAATCGTGGTAGGCGGCGGAGACGTTGCTGTGGACTGTGCAGTATCTGCAAAACTGGCTGGGGCCAAGAATGTCCGGATCGTTTACCGAAGAACCATCGAAGAAGCTCCTGCTAATATGACAGAATTTGAATATGCCCTTTCCCTGGGTATCGGCATTACCACCGAAATGGCTCCCGCTGAATTAGTTGGAACCGACAAGGTCGAGTTTGCCATGTTTGACGGAAGAGACGGCGTATCCGGTGCCAAGTTCAAGGCTGATGCAGTTGTATTTGCCATCGGACAGGGTCCCGAAGCCGTGGATGGCTTTGCTGCTGTAGCAACAGACGACAAAGGAAGCGTCAAGGTTTCCGAACAATTTGAAACCAATAACGAAAAGGTATTTGCTGCAGGAGACATCGTTAACGGTGGCAAGACTGTAGTAGAAGCCGTTGCGGAAGGTAAGGCTGCTGCCGCTTCCATCATGGCGTACCTGGAAAAGAAAGGAGTGAAGTAAGATGGCAATTAAGAAAGATTTATCCATAAAGTACCTGGGAGTTAATTGCGAAAACCCCTTCTTCCTTTCATCCTCTCCCGTAGGAAGCAACTATGAAATGGTTGCCAAATCCTATGAAGAAGGCTGGGGCGGCGTATTCTACAAGACCATCGGTATTTTCGTAGCCGATGAATGTTCACCCCGATTTGACCAGACCAACAAAGAGGGTCTTCCTTGGGTTGGATTCAAAAATATGGAACAGATCTCCGACAAACCGACAGAACTCAACTTCGAGAACATGTTCAAACTGAAGAGAGATTACCCGGACAAGGTCATGGTTGCCTCCATCATGGGATCCTGCGACGAAGAGTGGAGACTGCTGGCTAAGATGTGCGACCAGGCCGGCGTTGACCTGATCGAAGGAAACTTTTCCTGTCCCCAGATGACCAGCCATGCCATGGGATCCGACGTCGGAACCAACACCGACCTGGTAAGAGATTACTGCAAAGCAGTAACCGACACTACCAAGATTCCGTTCATCGCTAAGATGACCCCCAACATCACCAGCATGGAAGTTCCCGCAAGAGCCGCTTTAGCCGGCGGAGCTGCAGGAGTATCCTGTATCAATACGGTTAAGTCCATCACCAACATCGACTTTGAAAACTTAACCGCTATGCCGGTCGTCAACGGCAAATCCTCCATCTCCGGTTACTCCGGAGCAGCTGTTAAGCCCATCGCCCTGCGATTCGTAGCACAGCTGATGCAGGATGAAATTGTTGGTAAAACAGAACTTTCCGGTATCGGTGGTATCGAAACCTGGAGAGACGCTGTAGAATTCCTTCTGCTGGGATGCCGAAACCTGCAGGTAACCACTGCTATCATGCAGTACGGATACCGAATCGTTGAAGACATGATCAGCGGCGTATCCCACTTCATGGATGAAAGAGGATACAACAAGCTGGAAGACTTCATCGGACTGGCTCTGCCCAACGTGATCCCTGCTGAGGATCTGAACCGAGACTTCAAGATCTACCCGGATTTCAACCACGATACATGTATCGGATGCGGACGATGCTACATCTCCTGCTACGATGCTGCCCACCAGGCTATCGACTGGGATCAGGAAAAGAGAAGACCGGTTCTGAACGACAAGTGCGTTGGCTGCCACCTGTGCCTGAACGTATGCCCCGTACAAGGATGCATTACTCCGGGAGAAATCAAGTGGAAAGAAGGCAGAAAGCCTATCGAAATCAAGCTGAAGAAGCAGTACGACTAATCCCTTGCCTCTATGGGCGGATCAGTCTGACCTTGCCCAATAACTAAGAATTATCAGGACCAATAGGGAGAAGTATTCTGTATACATCTTCCGATTGGTCCTGAAATATGAGCAAATATGTTAATATTATAATAAAGTGAGCTTACCCTTCATCTACTAGCTATTCCTTTTTATAAATGCAGGAGGACGAGAAATGTACAAATGTGATGTAAACAGAATGGACGACAAAATCAAGACCTTCAGTACCTTCGGCGATGCTGGACACGGCGGGATTACCCGATACTCCTTATCTCCGGAAGCTCATATGGCCAGAGACTATTTCGTCAAGAGAATGGAAGCCATCGGTGCTACCATTGAGTGGGATGACATGGCCAACATGTATGCCACCATCCCGGGAACCGACCCGGGTGCAAAGAGAATCGTCATGGGATCCCATGCGGACTCCGTAAGAAACGGTGGAAACTATGACGGCATCCTGGGCGTTATCGGCGCTATGGAAGTACTGGAAGCTGTAGTTGCTGAAAATATCCCCCATAAACACCCTCTGACTGCCATGATCTGGACTAATGAAGAAGGATCCCTGTATCCTCCGGCCATGATGTCCTCCGGGGTTATCACCTATGACTACCTGCCGGAAGGAATCAAGGAAAAATTCACCAAAGAAAAAATGCTGGCCTCCAAGAGTGTTTTGGACAAGACGACCACCTTCGGCGACGCCCTCAATGCCAGCCCCTATAAGGGAACGGAAGACAAGCGGCTGAGCCCGGATAAGTATGCGGCCATGTTTGAGCTGCATATCGAGCAGGGCCCGATCCTGGAAGATGCCGGAAACGATGTTGGCGTTGTCACCTGCGTATTGGGTATGTTCAACTACCGGATCCGGTTCTTCGGCCAGTCCGACCATGCGGGAACCACTCCGATGCATAAGCGGCAGGATGCCCTTTTTGCGGCAGCTCAGGCTCTGTGCTACCTCCACGAAGAAATCGACAAGCTGGGTCGGCCGGAGCTGGTCTATACCACCGGTGAAATCGTCTGCCATCCCAACGTTCATACCGTCATTCCCGATATGATCGACTTCTCCATCGACGTCCGTCACGAAGATCCGGAAGTGCGGGCAAAAGTTCTGGCTATCGTTAAGAGCCTGCCGGAAAGAGAATGGGCAAGATGCCGATGCGAAGTTGAAATGGCTTGGCAGCGGGATACCGTCTACTTCAACAAGGATCTGGTCGGATTCGTCAAGGAAGCAGCTGAAGAACTGGGAACCAAACACCAGTTTATCAACAGCGGAGCTGGTCACGACGCCCAGTTCGCCAACTACATGCTGCCCACTACCATGATCTTCGTTCCTTCCAAAGAAGGCCACAGCCATTGTGAACCGGAATTCACACCGGTAGAATCCTGTACAGAAGGGGCTACCATCATGCTGAATGCCGTCCTGAAAGCAGACGCTGCATTTTAGGCCTGCCATGCCCTTTTAATGGGAAACAGGACCGGAAAACTGACAAATCATAAACAATGAATGCCCAATGGAAAGGCTGACTCCTTCAGCCTTTCCATTGTTTTTTTGTATCAGAAGGGGTATAATGGAGAAAATGCCTTAAAGGGGGACCTGACGTATGAAAATAAAATTCTGTGGCGCTGCATCCAGTGTTACCGGTTCTTGTCATCTGATTACCACCGACGGCCATAAGCTCCTCATCGACTGCGGCCAGTTCCAGGGAAACAAGGCGCTGGAGGCCCTGAACGCTGAACCCTTTCCCTTTGATCCGGAAGAAATTGATTATGTCATTCTGAGCCATGCCCACATCGACCACAGCGGCCGGCTGCCACTGCTGGTAAAGCGGGGATACCGGGGCCCGATCTATTGTACCGATGCCACAGCGGACCTGCTGGGAATCATGCTGCGGGACAGTGCCTACATTCATGAAAAGGAAGCCCAGTGGGCCAACCAGAAGGCAGAGAGAAGCAATAAACCTATGGTTGAGCCTCTGTATACGGTCCAGGACGCAGAGGAAGCCCTGAAACTGGTCAAGCCGGTTCTCTACGACCAGCTGATTCCTTTGAATGAAAAGATCCGGTTCGTCTTTAACGATGCCGGCCATATTCTGGGTTCTTCCATCGTGGAGCTCTGGACCGAAGAAAATGACAACGTCACCAAGCTGGTCTTTTCCGGAGACCTGGGCAACATGGACCGGCCCCTGCTCCGAAACCCCACCATCATCAAGAGTGCCGATTATCTGATCATGGAAGCCACCTACGGGAATCGGGATCATCCGGAAAACCGAAAGAGCGTGGAAGAACTGATGAAGATCATCGTGGATACCACCCGGCGGGGAGGATCGGTCATCATCCCATCCTTTGCCGTAGGGCGGACCCAGGAGCTGATTTATGAGCTGAAATGCTTTTACGACTGCCACAATGAGTTCCAGGCTGATCTGGACAGGGTTATGGTCTATATCGACAGCCCCATGGCGACCTCAGCCACGGAAGTATTCCGAAGGAATGCCCAGGTCTTTGATGAAGAAACCAAGAATCTGATCCTGGAGGGCAGCAACCCCCTGGACTTTAAAAATCTGAAATTCACCAGAACCAGTGAAGAATCCAAGCAGCTCAACCTGGACACCACGCCAAAGGTCATCATATCCGCCAGTGGCATGTGTGAAGCCGGCCGAATCCGCCATCACCTGAAGCACAATCTCTGGAACCCTAAAAACAGCATCGTCTTTGTGGGTTATCAGGCAGAAGGCACTCTGGGCAGGCTGATTCTGGACGGGGTCAAGGATGTAACCCTCTTCGGAGAAGAAATCCATATCCAGGCTCAGATCCATAACCTGGAGGGCCTTTCTGGTCATGCGGACCGAAACGGACTGCTGAACTGGCTGGCCGGATTTAAAAAAGTGCCGGAGCAAATATTTCTGGTTCACGGGGAGCTGCAGGCTAAACTGGATTTTGCGGCTCTGGTCAAGGAACGGCTGGATTTGTACTGCCATGTCATCGAAGGCTTCACCGAGGTGGAACTGGAGAACAGTCAGTTCGTCAACCGGCAGCAGGCCATGAAGGATGCCATGAACGACGAAGTGCTGATGGAAGTCAAGCTCCGGATTGCTGAGGTTCATGACAGCCTGGAGCAGATCTTGTATCATACACGGCTGGCCATGGCTAAGGATATTACGCCGGAAAAACTGGCAGCCATCAACAATCTGGTACTGGAATTGGAGAAGAACACCCTGAATCTGGGTTCTGAAGTGACCTATCAGGGAGATCAATATATGCAAAGCGCTAAAATCACTGAAGAATAATAAGGGGTAATGAAAGCAGAATATGAGTAATGTAATCGTAATCGGCATCGCCGGCGGCACAGGATGCGGCAAGAGTACCATGATCGAAAAGATCCGCAACGAGTTTATGGAACAGATCACCATCCTGAGCCATGATTTTTACTACAAGGAGCATTCCTCGCTGAATTATGAGGAGCGGTCCAAACTCAACTACGATCATCCCAATTCTTTTGATACGGACCTGATGATCCAGCACATCCGGCAGCTGAAGAAAGGGAAATCCATCTACCGGCCCGTCTATGACTTTACCATTCACAACCGGACGGAAGAAACGGTTTTGGTTCAGCCCTCCAAGGTCATCATCGTGGAAGGGATCCTGATCTTCGAAAACAAAGAATTACTGGATTTGCTGGATATTAAGGTTTTCATCGACACGGATGCAGATGTCCGGATCATCCGGAGGATCCTCCGGGACGTCAGTGAGCGGGGCCGGACCCTGGAGTCGGTCATCACCCAGTACCTGACTACGGTCAAACTGATGCACGAGCAATTTGTGGAACCAAGCAAAAAAAATGCCGATATCATCATCCCGGAGGGCGGCTATAATGTGGTGGCTCTCCAGATGTTGAACGAAAGAATCAAAGCACTTCTCTAAAAGGGCTTTTTCCTTGCATTGTCTGAATTCACACAAAATTAGAACTTTTTAAAAGGCCAAGATATTTGTTTCACAAGGCAGAATTGTTTGCTATAATGAAACTGAATTCGATCGAATGGTACCAGGAAGGAAGAGTGTCTTTGCTAAAGAGCATATCCGCCAGCGTTCAGCAGTTCGCCGAAGCCATCGCTATTGCCATCGGGGTGGAGGTCGAAATTGTTGACAACGAGCTGACGATAATCGGAGGAACAGGGACCTATATCCACAAAAGAGGGCAAAAGGAAGAGGCCGGCAAGGTTGACGGCAATTATTTGTATGCCCGCGTGCTCCGGACAGGCAATACGGAGTATATTGAGGATGCCCAGAAGGAAGCCTTTTACAGTCTTCCGGTGGATGGCCGGATTTTAGAACTGGCGGAAATCTGCACACCAATCAAAATTGATTCTACCATCATCGGAATCATTGGTCTGGTGGCACTGAATGAACAACAAAAAGGGATTCTGCTGGATAAAGAGCGGAAGATGGTCGTTTTCGTGGAAAAAATGGCGGAACTGCTGGCGGCGAAGGCCTATCAGAAGTCTATCCTGTCGGAAGTGGAAGTTTCCAATAACGAAATGACCACGATTCTGGAAACCACCCATGAAGGAATCTTTGCCATCAACCGCAACGGCTACATCAAGCACAGCAACAGCATCGCAGAAACCCTGTTCAGCACAACCAAAGGGGATATCATCGGCAGCCACATCAACAAGTTTATGATGGGATGTCCGGCCCTGGAGGTCATCCGCACCGGCATCGGCTACACCGAAAACGAAGAAATCTATAAAAGAGGAAACAGCAGCCTCCACCTGATCGTCACAGCCAAACCTTTTTTCTCCAATAATGAGGTCAATGGGGTGGTTCTGTCCTTCCGGGATATTTCGGAAGCCGAAAAACTGGTTTATAAAATCAACACCAAAGCGTTGAAATATACCTTTGATGATATTCTGGGAGAAAGCGACGCCATCCGCCGCGCCAAGAATCAGGCCCTCCTCACAGCCCGGGGAAATTCCACCGTGCTGATCATGGGAGAAAGCGGAACGGGCAAGGAAATGTTCGCCAAGGCGATTCATTATGCCAGCCCCAGAGCCAAGCAGTCCTTTGTCAGTGTCAACTGCGGGGCCATACCGGAGAATCTGCTGGAGAGCGAACTCTTCGGCTATGAAAAGGGAGCCTTCACCGGTGCCAACGAAAAAGGAAAGATCGGAAAGTTTGAAATGGCTTCCGGCGGTACCATATTCCTGGACGAAATCGGTGACATGCCCCTTCACCTGCAGGTCAAGATCCTTCACGTCCTTCAAAATATGAGGTATGAACGGGTCGGCGGGAACAAGACGGTCATTGTGGATGTCCGGGTAATCGCGGCTACCAACAAGGATTTGGAAGCCATGATTCGGGAGGGTACCTTCAGAGAGGACCTTTACTATCGGCTCAGTGTCATCCCTATGAACATTCCGCCCCTTCGGGACAGGAAAGAGGATATTCGTCTGCTGATGAATCATTTCCTTGAAAAGTACAAGACCTTTATGAACCGGAAGATCACCGGTTTTGATAAAGATGCAGAACAGGCGTATCTGAATTATGATTGGCCGGGAAACGTACGGGAATTGGAAAATGCCGTGGAGTACGGGACCAATATGGCATTCGGAGATGTCATCGGACTGGATGCCCTGCCCGCCAGACTGCTGAAGAAGGAGGCTTCCCCCATTGTTATCGGGGAAATGGACCTGCCTCTCACCGAACAGATCCGGCACTATGAAAGGGAAATCATCCTGAATAAACTGAACAAGCATCGCAACGATTCCAACGTGAAAGATGTGGTGGCCAAGGAACTGGGACTTTCCAGGGCAACCCTGTATCGGAAGCTGGCGGAGCTGAATATCAGATAGTTTTCATTGGTTATTGATGAAAGTATGGAGGAAAAGAAATGTTAAGAGACGCAATGCCAAAAGTAACCATGCCTCTTCCCGGCCCGAAGGCCAAGGCAATTATCGAGCGAAGAGCAGCAGCCATCCCCAATGCGATCCGATGCATCTATCCCTGTGTCATTGAACGGGGAGAAGGAGCTATGTTCCAGGACGTAGACGGAAACATCTTCCTGGACTGGGTTGGTGGAGTCGGCGTACTGAATATTGGTTACAGCCATCCGGAACTGATTGATGCTGTCAAGGAGCAGAGTGAAAAATACTTCCATGCCATGATGAACATCACCACCCACGAGCGATACATCGAACTGGCTGAAAAGCTGAACGAAATCGTACCGGTCCGGGGGGACAAGAAAAAGACCATGCTGGTCAATTCCGGTGCAGAGGCAGACGAAAACGCTGTTAAAATCGCCAAGAGCGTTACCGGTCGTCCCAACATCATCGTATTCTCCGGTGCTTTCCACGGAAGAACCATGCTGACCATGGCCATGACCGCCAAGAAAGCCTACGCCATCGGTATGGGACCCTTCCCCGACGGTGTTTACCGGGCAGAATTCCCCAATATGTATCGTAAGCCGGATGGCATGACCGATGCAGAAGCTGTAGATTACTACATCAAGAAACTGGAATCGGTCTTTATGGAAGCTACTCCGGCCG
>JBLJBD010000204.1:0-2637 GCA_047637815.1 Anaerovoracaceae bacterium | reverse complement strand
GTGGCCAGGAACAGGGCTACGGTGCCGATTTCTCTTCCCTGTCCGACCCTCTTTAAGGGTGATCTCTGTTTCATGCCGTCCATAGCCGCTTCTCCGCCAACGCTGTCCAGCATAGCGGTAACGATGGCTCCCGGCAGGATGGCATTGACCCGGATCTCCGGTCCCATTTCCCTGGCAAGGGCTTTGGTCAGACCATTGACAGCGTGCTTGGAGGTGCAGTAGCCTACCGGTCCCCAAGTGGCTGATGTTCCGGCAACGGATCCGGTGTTGATGATGGCACCTTTTCCCTTAGCCTTCATGATGGGGGCAACCCGCTGAGCCAGAACCAGAGCAGAGGTCACGTTGACCTGCATGGCTTTGTCCCATTCTTCCATCCCGATGTTCATGGAATCGGTCAGGCTCAGCATTCCCGCATTGTTGTACAGGATGTCTACGGTGCCGTACGCCGCCAGGGTTTCATCTACGATCTTATCCAACTGGCTTCGGTCTGCGATGTCTGCGATGACATACATGGCCTCTCCGCCATTTTTCTTAATGGTATCCACCACTTCTTTTGCTCTGGCTTCATCCCGACCGGTGATAACAACTTTTGCCCCTTCTTCTGCAAAGACATAAGCCGTATCTCGTCCCATGCCAGAGGTGGCGCCAGTGATAATTGCTACTTTTCCTTTTAATCTGTCCATGATTTCCTCCCGAATGCAATAAAGTGAATGCTGCGTTTGACTTGGTTGCTTTTCTTTGTTAATTATATAATTAACAATATCGGGAAACATGGGCAATTCTGCGTTATATTTTTTCTTTTATTCTAATGATTGTCTAGTTTTAGGCCGATTCCGAAGAAATGGCGGATCTTAGCCCCCTTCACCCGCTCTCCGATGAGTTTTTCAATAGATAAACTCTTGTCAAAATTGCCGGGATCTTCGTAATAGACCTGATAAGTCCACTGCCGGACCGTCGCCCTACCATACCGATTCAGAGCCCCTTCCAGGAATCGTCCTGTTCCTTCATAGAAAATCCTGGGATCTACCCCATCCACCAGAAGACCGACGGCAATAGGGACCTCCGATTCTGTGGCCAATTCAATCATTTTGTCCACAACTACCCACTGAAAGTCCATTTCTTCCTTCTCCCCTTGGGTAAAGATCTCCTTACCGAAGGGGTCCAGCAGGAATATGGACACCGGTTCAAAGCCTTCCGCGGAAGCCCGAGCCACTTTTTTCATTTTTTTATAACCTTCCCGAAATACCGTCGGATTTGTCTGATCTATCTTAACCTTTCCCTCCAGCCGCAATCTGTCCACAAACCGTTCCAGCTCCACCCGGCTCCGGGTCGGGGTCACTTCCTCGCAGGATACACCCAGCAGGCTGTACTCCAGACATCGCTTCCGGTGTTCCCGGGGCAGGCACCCGTACCAGCGTTTAAAGCTCTGATAAAAATATTTCACATCGGAGAATCCGCAGTACTCGGATATTTTCAAGACAGTGTGCCCCGACAAAAGAAGAAACTCCGACTTGAGGATCCGTTCATAATTGACCCGCTGGGTAAAATTGTAACGGCTGAATTTCTTCCAGAATTGAGAAAAGTAAGTCTTGGTCACGAATTCTTTGGCGACAATGTCTTCCAGGGTGATCCGTTCTGCATAATGCTCCTGGATATACCGGACGATCCGGTGATACCGTTCCAGATGGGCAGAATGAACCAGCCCTTCCGTGGATTTGAGGAACCGAAGCCAGTTGAAGTCGTACACCATGGCATAAATAAGCC
This sequence comes from Anaerovoracaceae bacterium, assembly GCA_047637815.1. Lineage (GTDB taxonomy): Bacteria > Bacillota > Clostridia > Peptostreptococcales > Anaerovoracaceae > UBA5559. The sequence continues at coordinate 873 of JBLJBD010000204.1, read as the reverse complement.
GGTTTCCCAGGTTCCGCCTTTCTCGGGCAGAGGGTTCGGAAGACAAGTCATGACGCAGCAAGTCGATCAAAAGGGCCCGGAATCGCAGCTTTTCTTCCGGGCTGATATCGGTAAAGCCTTCTTCTATCTTTCCCCCACCGTCAAATACCGGATTGCTCCGAAAAAACATATAGGGAAGATCGGGAAACTGAGGAGAAAAGTAGCTCAGATTCACATGAATCAGGGCTGCCAGGGCCCCCTCTTCACTTTGCAGGGAGTGGATGGACCGGTGGTTGATGAAACAAAACTCTCCCTCCCGGAGGACCCAGCTTTCAACCGCAGCCGTCACCCGAATGGTTCCCCGGAGGGACAGCAGGATTTCCGTAACCCCTTCATGCCAATGGATGGCGGTCCTCCCGATTTTCTGAATATGGATCCCGTAAGGCTGATCCTTATCCAGAGGAGTCCGCTCAAAAAACAGTATTTTTTCTTTCCCTTCTTTTCCCACTCTGATCTCCTTTAAGAGGACAGGCTATTGCCTGCCGCCCCGTTTCTTATGATCCTTTTCAATAGCTGACTTCCAGTTTTTTTCAATTGTGGCACCATCCCGGAAGCTGGTCACTGCTTCGCAGAGCACCTGATAATTGAGCTGGGTTCCTTCTCCGTCCGGGTTGTAATTTACCGCCATATCCCGATGGATCCCGAAGCTTTCGGCGGTTTCGGCGGCATCGATGTTAGCGCCCAGGAATAAGAACTCCCAGCCGTACCTCTCCTTCTGCCTTTCAATCATCTCCCGTACCAGTTTCAGGCTGTATTCCCGACTAGCGTTTTCCATGCCATCGGTGGTGATGACAAAGAGGACCCGTTCTGCCCGTTCCTCCTCCGCCGTGTGCT
>JBLJBD010000203.1:0-9012 GCA_047637815.1 Anaerovoracaceae bacterium | reverse complement strand
GAACATGAAACGTTGCCGACTTTGGTCCTGGAAGACCCTGAAAAGGCGAAGAAGGACACAGCATCTTAACAGTCAGGCGGCCGCGGCCGCCTGAATTTTCTATACAAGGGAAAGGGGGAAATTAACATGACAGAAGAAAAGAAGACGAATCCGGACGACATGGTCCGAATTGATGACGAGGGAGATGAAATCCTGAAGGATGACAGCGGTTTTCTTACTTTGCCCATGATTCCACTGAGAGGACTATCCATTTTCCCGAATATGGTCCTCCATTTTGACATTGGTCGGGAAAAATCCATCAACGCGCTGGAAAAGGCCATGATTTTAAACCAGAAGGTATTTCTGGTGACTCAGAAGGATGAAAACACGGATCTGCCCACCATCGAAGATTTTTATCACGTGGGTACCGTTGCAAAAATAAAGCAGATGCTCAAGCTTCCCGGAGACTCCATTCGAGTTTTAGTGGAAGGGGTGAGCCGGGCCACCATCGAAGAAATTGTTTTTGAGGTGCCCTATTTCAAATGCCGGGTATCCCTGGCACCGGACCCGGAGCAGGAGGAACTGACCCCGGTAACGGAAGCCTGGATGCGTTCCGTGGTTTCCGGATTTGAAGAGTACCTGGCCCTGAATCCGAAAGGACCCAAGGATATCTTCCCCTCCATCATGTCCATTGAACAGCCTGGAAGACTGGCAGACATCATCGCCTCCCACATGGACATCCGGACCGATGACAAACAATCCATCCTGGAAACCTTCAACCTGGACGAGCGACTGGAAAAACTCACTGGTCTGCTCCGACGGGAAATCGAGATCCTCAATCTGGAGCAGACGATCAGCTATAAGGTCAAGAGTCAGATTGACAAGAACCAGCGGGAATATTACCTGCGGGAGCAGATGAGGGCGATTCAGGGAGAATTGGGACAGGACGAAGAGGAAGTCGATGAAATCGAAGAATTCCTCAAAAAACTGAAAAAACTCAAACTACCTAAGAAAACCGCCGATAAGGTGGAAAAGGAGATCAAGCGTCTTTCCAAGATGCAGTCTTCCTCTGCCGAAGGCTCGGTGATCCGGACCTACGTGGAAACCATCCTGGCCCTGCCCTGGAATAAATCCTCCAAGGCCAACATCGATATTCCCCTGGCGGAAAAGATCCTCAATGAGGACCATTACGGCCTGGAAAAGGTCAAGGACCGGGTACTGGAGTACTTGGCTGTCATTCAGCTGTCCAACGCCCTGAAGGGACCCATCCTCTGTCTGGTCGGTCCTCCGGGGGTAGGAAAGACCTCCATCGCCAGGTCCATCGCCCGAGCCATCAACCGTGATTTTGTCCGGATGTCTCTGGGAGGAGTCCGGGACGAAGCTGAAATCCGGGGCCACCGAAGAACCTACATTGGAGCCATTCCGGGAAGAGTCATCACCAGCATCAAGGAGGCGGGGACCAACAATCCGGTATTTCTCTTTGACGAAGTGGACAAAATCGGAGCGGACTTCAAGGGAGACCCGGCTTCTGCATTGCTGGAAGTTCTGGATCCGGAGCAGAACAAAGATTTCCAGGATCATTACCTGGAGATTCCCTTTGACCTGTCCAAGGTCATGTTCATCACCACCGCCAACTCTACCGATACCATTCCCCGGCCTCTGCTGGACCGGATGGAAGTGATTTATGTATCCGGATACACAGAAGAAGAGAAGGTAAAAATCGCAGAGAATTATCTGGTTCCGAAAAAAGTTAAAGAACACGGCCTCACCTCGGACAACATCAAGATTCCCGAGGAAACCATCCGGGGCCTGATCAACTATTACACCAGGGAATCCGGGGTCCGGAATCTGGAGCGGGAAATCGCCAACCTATGCCGTAAGGTGGCCCGTAAGACGGTCAGCAGCGACCAGAAGAACTACGAAATCACCGCTGACAAGCTGGAGGAATACCTGGGCAAGAAGAAGTACCGCTACGACATCATCGAAGGGGTCAATGAGGTTGGGGTTACCACCGGATTGGCCTGGACGGCGGTGGGCGGGGACACCCTGTTCATTGAGACCACGGCAGTTCCCGGTACCGGCAAGCTGGTCCTGACCGGACAGCTGGGGGATGTGATGCAGGAATCGGCCAAGGCCGGCCTCAGCTACATCCGTTCCGTAGCGGCTAAATACAACATCGACGAGGATTTCCATACTAAAAAGGACATCCATATCCATATTCCGGAAGGGGCTACCCCTAAAGACGGGCCCTCCGCCGGAGTAACCATGGCAACGGCCGTGATTTCCACCCTGACCGGCATTCCGGTACGGAAGGAAGTGGCCATGACGGGAGAAGTGACCCTGCGGGGTAAGGTGCTTCCGGTAGGCGGCATCCGGGAGAAGGTTCTGGCGGCTCATCGGGCCGGCATCAAGAAAATCCTGCTGCCCAAAGATAACGAACGGGACATCGAGGAAATTCCGGAAGTGGTCCGGAAGAAACTGGAATTTGTCCTGATCTCCACGGTGGACGAAGCCCTGGAGCACGCTTTAGTGAAATAGCAGATCCGGAAACCCTGCCTTCGGCAGGGATCCGGGCTGAAAGGAAAACTTATGAACATTGTAAAATCAGAACTGGAGGCGGTGGCCGTACGAAAAAATCAATATCCGGAAGATAATCTTCCGGAAATTGCTTTTGCGGGCCGATCCAACGTAGGGAAGTCCTCCCTTCTGAACCTGCTGACCAACCGGAAGAGCCTGGCCCGTGTCAGCGGAAGCCCAGGCAAGACCCGGACCATCAATTTTTACCGGATCAATGACCGGTTCCGCATCGTGGACCTCCCCGGTTATGGCTATGCCAAGGTTTCCAAGTCGGTGACCGAAGGCTGGGGGGACATGATGGCCCAATATTTTGAAAACCGGCAAGGTCTGAAACGAGTGGTTTTGCTGGTGGATATCCGCCACGCTCCCACTCAGCAGGACATTCAGATGTGTGAATATATCCGTCATTATGGGTATAATGGAATCATAGTTGCCACCAAGGCGGATAAGGTTTCTCGAAATGAAATGCAGAAGCTTCTGGCAGGAATCCGGAAGGATCTGAACCTGGAAGAAGGAGAAATCATTATCCCCATATCCTCCCTGAAGCGGACGGGCACAGACCGTTTGCTGGAAGAAATCGGGAATCTGGTCGGGGAAGAAGGGTAGCAGAAGGAGGGCCCCATGCAGTTCATCAGTTTTCAGGTCATCATCAAACGAATCAAAGCCATTAAATTTTTGCTGAAGGACAAAGACGTGCCCAAGCGGAAAAAGGCCCTGGTCATCGTGGGGATCATTTACCTGTTCCTGCCTGTGGACCTGATTCCTCCGGTCTTGTTTCCTATTGCCTGGGTGGATGATATGATCCTTTGGATCTGGATTCTATGGACCCTGCGGGATGAGCTGGATGCTTATTGGCTTGGGGATCCTTCGACGGATCTGTCGAAAAAATATAAGGGAAAAACCATCATAAAGGATGTTAATTTTGAAGTAGACGAGGAAGAGGAGGGTGAAGAGGTTCACCCGTCTGAATCGGAAGAAAAGAAGGAGTAGTTGGATGGAAGGAAAGCACGTAGTCGGCAAAATCATGATTACCCAGGAGGAAATCCTGAAAAGAGCGGAAGAGATCGGCCATCAGATTTCCGAGGATTATAAAGGGGAGACGGTGGTGGTCATCGGTATCCTCAAGGGAGCAGTGCTTTGGATGGCAGATGTGATTAAAAACATTACCCTGGATACAGAAATCGATTTTATGGCGGTAAGCAGTTACGGGGCGTCCACCAAATCCTCCGGCGTGGTTAAAATCGTTAAGGACCTGGACCGACCCATCGAGGGGGCCCATGTCATCGTGGTGGAGGATATTATTGATTCCGGCATTACCTTGAATTACCTCAAGGGTTACCTTCAGGCCCGAGGCCCGGAATCCATCCGGTTCTGTACCCTGCTGGATAAACCGGCGGGAAGAAGAACCGAGTTCACCGCAGAATATGTGGGATTTGAGGTGGAAGACCGCTTCATCATCGGCTACGGACTGGACTACGACCAAAAATATCGAAATCTCCCTTACATCAGCTACTTGGATTAATCACCGGATTGGTGTATAATACTTTCAGAAACTGCGTTGAAATAAAGGAGAGAATAATGAGCTACGTTGCAAAAATCGGTTTATCCAACAAGCACCTTCATCTGAAGGAAGAAGACATCGAAACCCTTTTCGGAAAAGGCCACAAGCTGACCCCCACCAAGGATCTGGTTCAGCCTGGACAGTTTGCCTGTGAAGAAAAGGTTGACATTGTGGGCCCCAAAGGGACCCTGAAGGGTGTCCGGGTACTGGGCCCTGCCCGTCCGGAAACGCAAATAGAATTGGCTATGACCGACGCCAGAGCCATCGGCATCAAAGCACCGGTAAGAGAATCCGGTAAACTGGACGGAACCCCCGGATGCAAACTGATCGGACCGGCTGGTGAAGTGGATCTGGATCATGGCGTTATCGTGGCCCTTCGCCACATCCATCTGTCTCCGGCTCAGGCTGCTGAAGCGGGAGTCAAGGACAAGGATGTAATCAGCATCAAGGTTCAGGGAGAAAGAGGCCTGGTATTTGATAACGTACTGGTCCGTTCCGGAGAAGGACACGAAAGCGAGATCCATCTGGATACCGACGAAGGCAATGCAGCCGGATGCGGCCCGGACGCTTCTGCGGAGATCTGCTAGTAAGCCAAAATACAGTCCTGAACAAGGCAAATAAAAAAGAGAGGTGACAGCCTCTCTTTTTTATCTGGTAATTTACGCAATTTGTCGAAAAGCAACCAACTAGCAGACCTGCTTATAAAGTTGGTTTTTTTCGGTATTCCTCCATAATAGCAACGGAAGCACTGGCTCCGATCCGGTCGGCACCGGCTTCGATCATGTCCAGTACCTTCGCGAGATCCCGGATCCCGCCGGAGGCTTTGACTTCCAGCCGGTCTCCCACAGCCTTTTTCATCAGGGCCACGTGATGGGCAGTCGCTCCGCCGGTGGAAAAACCGGTGGATGTTTTGACGAAGGCTGCTCCGGCTTCTTCGGAGAGCTGACAGGCTAAAAGGATTTCCTCATCGGTCAGCAGGCAGGTTTCCAGGATGACCTTCACGATGGCTCCGTGTTTGGCAGCGGCATCTACGACGGCCCGGATATCTTCCCGGACAACATCCGCCCGTCCCTCTTTCAAAGCCCCAATCTGCAGGACCATGTCGATTTCGGCGGCTCCGGCCTGGCAGCACCATTCGGTTTCAAAGACCTTCACGTCGGTGGAACAGGCTCCCAAAGGAAAGCCGGCAACGGCAGCGACTTTTACCTCCGTTCCCGTAAGCTGGGAGACGGCCAGGGGTACGTAACAGGAATTGACACAGACGGAGAAGAATTTTTCTTCTGCCGCTTCCCTACACAGCTTCCGGACATCTTCTTCGCTGGCCTCTGCTTTCAGCAGGGTATGATCAAAATATTTATTCAGTTCCATGGGTTCATCCTCTCTTTCTTAAGGGATATTATAATATACGGCTGAGCCTTATGCAAGACGGAGGGGCAGGAGGACCGTAAAGGTGGTTCCCTTTTCCTGGCTGCTGGCTGCCTGGATGGAGCCCCCGTGGTTTTCCGCTATGGTCCTGGCGATAGCCAGCCCCAGTCCATAACCAGCCTCCAGGCCGCTTCTGGAATCATCCAGCCGGGTAAAGCGACAGAAGATCCGATCCAGATCTCCGGGAGGGATGGGAGTGCCCTTATTGGTAACGTCCATCCGGATCTGACTGGCCTCCCTCTTCAGGTTCAGGAGGATGGGCTGGCTTTTCTGGCTGTACTTACAAGCGTTGTCCAGCAGGATCATGAAAAGCTGACGAATCTGGCCCGGATCCCCATGGAACATCAGATTTTTTTCTACCTGGCTTTCCAGGGAGCATCCTTTCTCGTAAGCCACCGGCTCAAAGGGCAGGATGCAGGACCATAAGGCATCGCTGATATCAAAATCCTGCCTTTTTGTGACATCCTCGCGACCGGCATCGGATTTGGCAAGAAACAGCAGATCCTCCACCAGGGCTTTCATTCGAAGGGCTTCCGTATTGGTGTTTTCAAGCCATCTGTCCTGATCCCGGACAAGCTGATCCGGATGGCCCCGCAGGATGCCCAGATTGGCCAGAATCACCGTAATGGGAGTTTTCAGTTCGTGGGAAGCATCCGCGACGAACTGCCGCTGCTGCTCCCAGGCTTTTTCCACCGGACGAAGAACCCATGACGAGAGAAAGACGCTGATGAGGAAGAATCCGATCAGACCGGCCATACCAACCAAAGCCAGGGATATCACCAGCTTTTTCAGGGAATCCAGCTCCCGGCCCATGTCGGCAAATCCAATTCGGATTCCGTCGGGGCCCTCCATTTTCAGGTAACGAAGTTCCAAATCCATCAGGACTCCTCCGCGCTGATCCCGAGACAGTACTTCTTTGGACACCTGTCTCAGCACCTCTTCGGAAACCGTTACATGATCGGATCGCAGGAGCTGAACCTCCCCGGAGGGAGTGACGAGGGCGGAGAATACGGGAGTAATATAGGGATTTCGATCCGGCTCCCGGTCCCGGATTTCCAGGGGTGGATCCGGCAGATCCTGCTCATTTTTCACAACCCGTTCCAGTACCCGGAGGGTATCGGCCTTCTGCCACTGATAACTGAAGACACAGATGGCGGAAAAGGTCAGGGTCAGCACCAGGGTAATCAACAGCATATTGATCAGAATGAATTTTTTTCGAAGCTTTTTAATCAATTTCCGGCACCTCCAGTTTATAGCCAACCTTTCGGATGGTCCCGATGGTTACCCGGGAATCCAGGAAAAAGAATTTTTTCCGCAGGAAGGAAATATAGGCTTCTACATTATTGTCCTCGGCGTCGGATTCGCTTCCCCAAACCTTCAGGATGATGTCCTCCTTGGAAAGGACCATCCGGGGATTGGCCATCAACAGGCGCAGCACTTCAAACTCTTTAAACCCCAACCGTACCGATTTTCCCAACCGGGACAGGGTGTAGGTGGATACATTCAGGACCAGATCGTCATAACACAATTCTTCCAGTACCACTTCTCCCTGGCGGCGGGAAAGGGCCCGGACCCGGGCCAGCAACTCCTCAGTGGAGAAGGGCTTGGTCATGTAGTCGTCGGCACCCCGGTCCAGCCCCTGCACCTTGTCAGCGATCTCGTCCCTGGCCGTCAGCATCAGGATGGGCAGGGTGCTGCCTTCCTTCCGAAGCTGCCGGGCCACCTCAAATCCGCTGAGCCGGGGCAGCATCACATCCAGGATCATCAGATCATAATACCCGCTGCGGGCGTATTCCAGGCCGGTTTCTCCGTCCTGAACCACATCGGCCTGATACCGGGATTCCTTCATAATCTGGGCAAGGGCTTCCCCCAGCCGGCTTTCATCTTCTACAATCAGTATCCTCATCATTACCTGCTCCTTCATCAATCTTTTCTCATTTTAACACGAAAACCTGAAAGGAACCTGAAATTTTTTTTCAGGGTATTTTCAGGTTGGGCCCTCATAATGGTCTCATCAACAGAAAGGGGGAACAACCATGAACAAAACGCCGATGCAATTTGAAAGAATCGAAAAAAAATATCTGCTGGACCCAGCCCAAAAGGAACAGCTTCTCCGAAAACTGGAGGGCCGGCTGCTCCCGGATGATTTCGGGAGCAGCCGAATCTGCAACCTTTACCTGGATACGGAAGATCATCTCCTGATCCGGAGATCCCTGGAGAAACCGGTATATAAGGAAAAAATCCGGCTCAGATGCTACGGGCTGCCTGAGGAGGGGGATATGGTTTATCTGGAGATCAAGAAGAAGTTCCGGGGCGTTGTCTACAAACGGCGGGTCCGTCTGACGATGAAAGAGGCTATGGATTATATTGTAAGAGGCATACCGCCCCAGAAGGAAAATCAGATTATGAGGGAGATCGACTGGTTCCTGAAAATCTACCAACCAGTCCCCAAAGCCGTCGTTTGCTATGATCGGTCCGCCTGGCAGGGAATAGGAGAAAAGGGATTGCGATTTACCTTTGACGAGGACATTCGGTATCGTGAAATCATTCCGGACCTGAGCCGGGGAGACTGGGGAATCCCCCTGCTGGAAAAAGGGATGAGCCTGATGGAAATCAAGATTCCCGGCAGCATGCCCCTGTGGCTTTCGGAAACACTGGCGGCCCTGGGAATCTATCCCCTGTCCTTTTCAAAAGTGGGGCAAGGCTACCTGCTGGAGAGAGCATATAAGAATGAGAGAGAGGCAGCCCTGGAGGAACTGCCGGTTGAAAGGAGAAAAACCTGTGCTTGATAGTATTTTAGAGACCGGAGCCATAGCCGGGATGACACCGGCAAATCTGATCCTGTGCACCCTCACCTCCCTGGCCATGGGATTTGTGGTAGCCCTGCTATACATGTACCGAAACCGTTATTCCAAAAGCTTTGTCTGCACCCTGGTGCTTCTGCCGGCCATGGTCCAGATCGTCATCATGGCCGTCAACGGAAACCTGGGAGCGGGGGTGGCGGTGATGGGGGCTTTCAGCCTGGTCCGTTTCCGTTCCATCCCGGGGAGCGCCCGGGATATCAGCAGCATCTTTTTTGCCATGGCCATCGGTCTGACCATCGGGATGGGCTATCTGGGGGTTGCCTTGCTGTTTCTGATTCTGGTGGGCGGGGCCAACCTGCTCCTCAGTCGGTTGAATTTTGGCCAGCCCAGGAAGAAGGCAGGGGAAAGGGAGCTTCGAATCACCATCCCGGAGGATCTGGAAGCCGGGGCAGCCTTTGAAGAGGTATTCCGACAGTACACAAAGAAGGCGGAGCTGCTGGAAATGAGGACCTCCAATATGGGCAGTCTCTTTGAACTCCGTTACCTGGTGGAATTGTCCGACCGCGGACAGGAAAAACAGTTTATTGACGATTTGCGATGCCGAAACGGAAACCTGAGGATCATCAGCGGCCGGCCTTCCCCCGGAAGGGATGAGCTGTAGCTGGG
>JBLJBD010000202.1:0-7413 GCA_047637815.1 Anaerovoracaceae bacterium | reverse complement strand
AGCGGACGGTGGAAGGGGACCTGGGAGTCTACGTCAACATGCACAACATCCTGGACCTGATCGGAGAAGAGGCCTTGAAAAAGGAGCTGCCCGGCCTGGACCTGGAAAAAGTCCTCCGAGAATATAAAGCCATCCCGGATACGGCAGAGCAGATTCGTTTTGTAGAGCGGCTTACGAAGGAAGCGGTGCTCCGGGCCACGGAGCGGCATGCCGGACAGATCCGTTATGTATACGGACCCTCCGGCCGTGCTACCCTGGCAGAGGGGAAGGACCTGACCCAGGTCCGATATATTGTGGGCACCGGCGGGGCATTGACCCGGCTGCCGGGAAGGGTGGAAATCCTGAAGGAAATCCCCCGGCACAACGAAACCGGCTTGCTCCTTTTCCCCGGAGATCACGCAGAAATCCTGATCGACAACGACTACATCATGGCCTCCCTGGGGGTTCTGTCCCGGAAGTATCCGGAGGCGGCCCTGCGGCTTCTGGAAAAGAGCCTGGGAATCACCTTCCCGGAAATCCAGGAGGAAAAGCCAGAAAAACCAAAGTATGAACAGGAGCTGGAAGCCTTAGCGGCGGAACAGCACGAGAAAGGGCACCTCTGATTTTCAGAGATGCCCTTTTTTCAGTCCTTGTCTTCTCCCAGCAGTTCCTCCAGCCCCATACCGGCCACATGGACCGCATCTTTGGTAACGGAGAAGGGAGGAGCGTAGGCCAGATCCAGGTGGAACAGGTCCTCCGCCACAGATTTTTGGGTAATCAGTACCGCCAGGACGTCAATCCGCTTGTCGACGCCTGTCCGGCCGATGATTTGAGCCCCCAGCAGCCTTCCCGTTTTCCGGTCCGCTACGATTTTTGCCTGCATCCGGCTTCCACCAAAATACTTGGGTCGATCCGCCAGCTTTTTCATAAGAGTGATTACGTCGAAACCCTGAGCGATGGCATCCCGTTCGCTCAGGCCGGTAACCCCGACAGCATAATCAAAGACCTTCAGGATGCCGGTACCCAGATTTCCCCGGCAGGAAAGCCGGTTCCCGGCCGCATTTTCTCCGGCGATCCGGCCGGTTTTATTGGCCGTGGTACCAAGGGGACGATAGACCGGTTTGCCGGTGACGGCATTGAAGGTTTCGATGCAGTCGCCACAGGCATAGATTCCCGGCAGAGAGGTTTCCATATGTTTATCTACGGAAATGGCGCCGAACTCTCCGAGAGCCATGCCGGTTTCTTTAGCCAGAGCCACATTGGGCCGGACGCCGATGGACAGGATCACCATGTCCGCCCGCAGAGATGTCCCGTTGTCCAGATAGGCGTACTCGGGATCGATTCGCTGGATGGCGGTTCCCTTGATAAAATCAATGCCGTAATGGAGCAGTTTTTCTTCCAGATAATCGGCCATATCCTGATCCAGTACCGGGGTGATCTTGCCTCCTTTTTCCACGACAGTCACCGAGTTGTCATCTTTTTTCAGGTTCTCCAGCAGTTCCAGTCCGATGAAGCCGCTGCCGGCAATGACGATCTTTCGGGGACAATGGTCTGCCAGGAATTGTTTCATCCGTAAAGCATCCTGAACCGTCCGCAGGGTAAACACATGGGGCAGGTCTTTGCCCTCCAAAGGGGGCACGAAGGGAGTGGCACCGGTGGCCACGATCAGGGAGTCATAGGAGTCCTGAAAAGTTCGATCCTTTTTCAGATCCCGGACGGTGATGGTCTGCTCCAGAGGGTCGATGGATTCTACCCGATGGGAAAGCAGCACTTCCACCCGGTGGTTGTCCCGGAAAAACTCAGGACCCCGGGGAGCCAGCTCCTTCATATCCGTCACCCGGCCTCCCAGAAAGTAAGGGAAGCCGCAGGCGGCATAGGAGATATCCTCTCCCGCTTCATACAAGACGATCTCCGCGTCCTTGTCGTACCGGCGGGCATTGGTGGCGGCAGTCGTTCCGCCGGCCACTCCGCCAATAATAATGATTCTCATGGTTCCTCACCTCGTATTCTGAAAATCGATTATTTTATCTTCTTTGGCAAAAGTATACCACAGGAAAGAGATAAGTGGGTATAATTAACATCAATAACAGATTCGGAAATGAGTGGATTGCTTTAGGAGGGTTCCGTGATGAAGAAAAAAGAAATTTATCTGGCCGGCGGATGCTTTTGGGGCGTGGAGGCCTTTCTGAAAAAAGTACCTGGAGTATTGGAAACTCAGGTGGGCTATGCCAATGGAAAAACGGCAGAAACTTCCTATTATGAAATCGGAAGAACCGGCCACAGCGAAACAGTAAAAGTCATTTTTGATGAGGAGATCATCAGCTTGCCCCGGCTGCTGGAATACTTTTTTGCCGTAATCGATCCGACCACTAAAAACAGGCAGGGGAACGACATCGGAACCCAGTACCGGACCGGTATCTACTTCCTTGAGGAGGAAGACGGGATTCACGCCCGAAGATTCCTCAGCAACTATCAGAAGTTCTATAAAGAAAAGCTTCGGGTAGAATTGCTGCCCATGGAAAATTATGTGTCGGCTGAGGATTATCATCAGGATTATCTGGATAAAAATCCAGGGGGTTACTGCCACATCAATATTCAGGCAGACCCGGAGGAAGTAGTCCGGAACCGGCGGAAAAAGCTGTTAGGTCATATGAGCTATCAGGTGACCACCCTGAACGCCACCGAGCCTCCTTTCCACAATGAATACGCAGGTCATTTTGAAGAGGGGATCTATGTGGATATTCTGACCGGTGAGCCTCTGTTCCTGTCCGCCGACAAGTTTGAAAGCAGCTGTGGATGGCCCAGCTTCAGCAAGCCTCTGGATTCGGAAGCGGTGGGAGAGGTACTGGATAAATCCCATGGGATGCTCCGCACGGAAGTCCGCAGCACCTGGGCCGATTCTCACCTGGGCCATGTGTTCACCGACGGACCGGCGAAGCTGGGAGGGCTCCGGTACTGCATCAACAGTGCATCCCTTCACTTTGTTCCCAAAGAGGATATGGTGAAGGAGGGCTATGGGGACCTTCTCAATCGGAAAGGCTGATTTGAACCATTTCCCCTGGTTGAAAGGAAGATCCCTCCGGCAGGCTTGCTTTGACCAGAAAACTGGTCTTATTCCGATTGGCTCCCGTTTGGTATTCCCTGGGAGTGAACTGGCTGTTTATATCGACATAAACCACTTTTCCTGAAGCTTCATAGGAACCAGCCGAAACTGAGACACTGGCTCCATGGGGAAAAAGGTTCAGATGCTTTTCAGAAACAAAGAAGATGACCAGCAGTTGATTGCTGTCTCCAACTTCACAGAGCTGATAACCCGGTGCTACCAGGCTTCCTGCCTGGTAGTTTTTGCTTACCAGAAAGCCGTCCACCGGGGACCTAAGAAGGGTTTTCTCCAGGTGCTCTTTTGCCTGCTGCAGCTGAATCTCAGCTTGAGCCAGCTGGACGGCCAAAAGTTCCCGGCCCGACTCATTCAGAGCGGTCTGAACCCCGGTAAGGGCGATGGAGGAAGCGGAACGGGCCTGAGCCAGAGCCAGCTTGGACCGTTCCAGATCCTCGAAGGACATGGCTCCTTCTTGGTAAAGCTTTTCCATATCCCGATAATCCGATTCGGCCTTTTCTGCGGCAGCAGAGGCAGAGGAATAGGATGCCTGGGCACTTTGAAGAGCGGCAGAAGCCTGGCTGCTCCCCGACAGAGAGGATTCCCGGAGCTGGAGCCGGGCCTTTTCCAGGGAAAGGGTCAGCTGTTCCACCTGATGCTTTTGATCCGTGTCATCGATTCGAGCAAGGACATCCCCTTCCGAAACCGGCTCCCCTAAAGATGCCGGGAACTCCCGGACAATGCCGGAAACCTCCGAGACCAGGGGATAAAGAACCGTTTCCACCCGCCCCTGGTAGGACGGCTCCTGCTGATTCCAATAATAGACTCCGATGGAAAGAAGAACAGCCAGCAGGATCAGGATTGGCGGAAGAATTTTCTTTTTTGGATGCTTCATGATCGGAACCTCCTAAATAGAGCGAAAGCGTTTCAGCAAACGGATATTGGCCAGGATAAAAAAGGCAGAAAATCCGGACAGGATCAGCAGGTCCGGCAGAACAGCCAGCAGCCCTTCTCCCTTGATCATGACCCGGTTCAGGGCATCCGCCGAATAATACATGGGCATGAAGCGGCCGACGATTTCCCACCCGGGGGACAGCTGAAAGAGGCCGCAGAAAAAAATCTGAGGGGTAATGACCAGAGGAATGAACTGGAGCATCTGAAACTGGCTGGATGCGGCGGCAGACAGGAGCATGCCCAGAGTCAGAGCGCATATTGCCGTCAGAAGAGTGGTGACAAGAACCAGAACCACCGACCCGGCCAGCATGACGTCCAGTACGAACAGGACAAAATAGGTAATCAGCAGGGACTGAATTACCGTCAGCGTTCCAAAACCAGTCACGTAACCCAGCACCAGTTCCCATCTTCGGATAGGGGTGGACAGAAGCTTTTCCAGGGTTCCTGTGGTCCGTTCCTGGAGAAAAGACATGCCGGCTACGATAAAGACGAAAAAGAAAACCAGCACACCAATGAGGACAGAGCCGAAGTTATCGAAGGAATCCATGTCCGCCCCTCCGTAAACATAGGTCACTTCCGGCAGCATGTCCGGTCGGAGTGAAGGGGAAGGCAGTTGGGAAACCTCCAGAACCTGAAGGGCCCGTTCGGCCTTTTGGGAATTGGATCCATCTAGATGGATGAGGGACCGACCTTCTTCCACCTGGAGAAGAGCGGTGATTTCACCCTTTTCCAAAGCATCGAAGGCGTCTCCCTCCTGATAAAACCGGAGGACCCGGGCATTTTCCTGAATCAGCCGGTCGATTCGATCAGCGGGAACGTTATAGACGCCGATGCTGCTTTCACTCAGGGATGCATTGAGGATAAAGTAGATCAGGATCAGCATCATGATGGGGGCCACCAGAACCAGGGCCAGGGTGCGGCGGTCATGCTTCAGCTCCGTCAGGATCCGGAGGGCCAGAATCTTAACTCTCATCTTCGCTGCCTCCTCTGCTTAACGTAAGGAAGGCTTCTTCCAGGTCCTCAGCACCGCAGGAACGGATGATTTCCGAAGGGGAGCCGCTGGCCAGGATCCGGCCCTGCCGCATCATGGAAAGATGGGAACATTTGATGGCTTCGTCCATGACGTGGGTGGTGATCAGCAGGGTGATCCCTTCCTCGGAAAGCCTGGTAAATTCCGACCAGATCTCCTGCCTCAGCAGGGGGTCGATTCCCACCGTAGGCTCGTCCAGCAGCAGGATTTCCGGACGATGAACCAGGGCGATGGCCAGAGAGAGGCGACGCTTCATACCCCCGGAATAGGAATTCACCGGCTTGTCCAGTTCATGCTGCAGATGGACCAGCTTCAGAACCCGGTCAATGGAGTCCCGAAGCCCCGGACCCTTTAGACCATAAAGCTGACCAAAGAAGCGAAGATTTTCCAAACCGGTCAGATCTCCGTAGAGGGCATCGGATTGGGCCAGATAGCCGATCCGGTTCATCACGGACAGATTGGGAAGAGGGATGTTTAAAACCTGAACCTGACCTTGCCCTGGTTTCAGAAGACCGGCAATGATTTTTACGGTAGTCGTTTTGCCGCAGCCGGAAGGCCCCAGAATCCCATAAATGGATCCGGAGGGAATGGACAGGTTAATATCGTGGAGCACGGGCTGCTCCTGATAGGCGTGATGAACTCCGGAGAGGATGATGCTGACCGATTCCTCCATGAATGGGCTCCCTTTCTGAAACCGACCCAGGGGATCGGCAGGCAAAACCTTGTTAGGACTATTATACTCCTGATCAGCAAAAAAAGACAAATGGAATGGCAACTTTCCGGGAATCCGGTATAATAATAGAAGGATTAATGAAGGATAAAGGAGATGATGGATTGCTTCTGATGGTAAAAGACCTGCTATTGCTCCCCGAATTTCGGGAATTTCAGCTGGCGGCAGGAGAAAAAGGATTGGACAACCGGGTAACGGGAACCGGCATTTTTGAATGGGAGTCCCCGGAGGATATTGCCCGGGATTTCCGGCCGGGAGAATTCGTGGTCACCACCCTTTCCCAGATGAAAGGGGATCCGGCTGGTGCCGAAGGAGTACTGCTGAAACTGCTGGAATCGGGGGTCAGCGGCATTGGGCTGAAAACCATCTATTACAGGAGCTTTCCTGAAAAGATTCGGAAAAGAGCAGATGAAACAGGGATTCCCCTATTTTCCTTCCGGGAAACCTTTTTTGATGACATCATTTATGCCATAAAGTCCAGGCTGGTTCCCTCTGAAGACTCGGAGAACAGGGGGCTGCCTTCCGGAAAACTCAGAGAAGAAGGGCCCTTTGTCTGCGTCTGGAGCCGGGAGGGAGAGCTGGACCGGGGTCAAATCTTACCGGCAGACCGGATACCCCCGCCGTCAACGAGTGGGACCATTGGGATTTCCGACCCCTTTTCCGATACGGAAAACCTGGCCACAGCCCTCCAACAGGGCCGCATTGCTTGTATCAGCGGCCTTCTTTCCGGTCAGCCTATTCGATTCTTCCGGGATTCCGGTGGGGATCGCCTGCTGGTTCCCGCCAGCCGGGAACCCTGGGCCTGGGATTTTTACCAGGAGTTGAAGGGTAGGATAGAAGGGGAGAAGGGAGACGACAAGGGGGAATGGATGACCACCCTGTTGACCTACGGGAGATTTCACGGGGATATCCGGCAGACAGGGGCTCACCTATTTCAGCATGAAAACACCATTCGATACCGGATACGGATCCTTCGGAAGCGGCTGGGGCTGGCAGAAGACCCAGACTATTACGGAGTGATTTACAACTTCGTCCGGCTCCATGGGATTTATGAACTCTGGCCTTTGTAATAATTACAAAAATATCCCTTCAACTTTGTAAAGTTCGGGCCTTGAAAGAATCGGCAGAAGCCGATAAAATGGAAGATATCCAAGATCCGTCGATATGAAAGATTGTTCAATAGAAGTAAGAGAGGAGATCCATCCATGAAGAATTTTTCCTTTAAAGTAGATGAGATCCGGGAGCAGTTCCCGGCCCTGAGCAAGACCGTCAACGGCCTGCCCGCCGCCTTTTTAGACGGCCCCGGCGGAACCCAGGTCCCCCGGCGGGTGGTGGAGAAAATCAACGACTACCTCTACTACCGGAATGCCAACTCCCACGGGGTATTCAAGACCTCCGTGGAAAGCGATAATTTGTACTGGCAGGCCCGGGAGGTCTATGCTGACTTCCTGAACTGCAGCCCGGAAGAAGTGGCTTTCGGAGCCAATACCTCCTCCAACAATTTCAAGCTGGCCCTGGGCCTGGTCCGGACCATGAAGCCGGGGGATGAGGTGCTGATCACCGACATCGACCACGAAGGAAACCGTTCCCCCTGGAGAACCCTGGAGGATTTCGGCATCGTGG
>JBLJBD010000201.1:0-3379 GCA_047637815.1 Anaerovoracaceae bacterium | reverse complement strand
CTGCTTCAGGGATTAGTATGTCCTTAACATTGCCTTGTTTGCTTCCCTTCATGGTTTCCATCAGCAGGGCTTGAAATCCGGAACCGGCTAAATCTGTCTTCTGAAGGGGCGTTCCCTGGAGGTTCACACCCTGTACAGCCGAGGCCTTCATGCTGTTCACCTGCAAGTTTAAGTTGATCATCTGCATTTTCTTTTTCACCTCCTTTCTCTGTCGGCTGCTTGAGCCGTTTAATCCCGAAATCCGCCGGAATCCGTTCCGGTCCGCTGAGCGTGGACCACAAATTCTTCCACTTCCTCTTCGGCTTTTTTCTGATTCACCTGCTTGTATTCTTCAAACCTTGAACTTCGGATGGTTTCAAGGGATTTCGTTTCTAATTTCATGGCCCGGACCACATCCAGCTGCTGCTGGACCAAGGCTCTGGCCTGAGTCACCTGCTCCTTTTTCATCCGGATTCGGATTTCCAGCTCTTCCATATAGAGGAGGTGGGTCCGGTAATAGGAGGGGGCTACGGCTGTGGTGAGGCGTCCTTCAAACTCCTGTCGGCAGTCTTCCCGTTTCCGGAGGATGTCCTTCAGTTCCTCTTCTCGGATTTCCTGCTGTTTTCGCAGTTCGGCCAGTTTGAGCAGCTCGCTGTCAGTCATCTGGGTCTTATAGGATAAAAGCTTTTCCAGCTTGAATTCGAATTTCTTCATCCGATGGCCTCTTTCATGTTATCCAGGGTTTCCTGATAGGAGACCTTTTCCATGGTCCCTTGGCGTAAAAATCCGTTGATCCGGTCCATCCGAGAGATGGCTTCATCCAGCTCCGGGTTGGTTCCCGGTTTATAGGCTCCGATGCTGACCAGGTCATAGTTGGCTTCGTAGGCAGCCATGAGGCGGCGGATCTTGGCGGCGGCCCCCAGCTGGTCGGCTCCGGCAATGTCGTTCATCAGACGGCTGACGCTGCCCAGTACATCGATGGCCGGATAATGGTTCCGCATGGCGATCTTCCTTGAAAGAACGATGTGTCCGTCAATGATTCCCCGCACTGTATCGGCAATGGGTTCGTTGACGTCGTCTCCTTCCACCAGGACCGTGTAGATTCCGGTGATGGAGCCGGTTTCGAAGTTTCCTGTCCGCTCCAGCAGCTTGGGCATCATGGAGTAGATGGAAGGGGTGTAGCCTCTGGCAATGGGCGGTTCTCCTGTGGCCAGTCCGATTTCCCGCTGGGCCATGGCAAACCGGGTCAGGGAGTCCATCATCAGCAGGACATCCAGCCCCTGGTCTTTAAAGTGTTCCGCAATGGTGGTGGCGGCCAGGGCGCATTTCATCCGCTGCATGGCGGGCTGATCCGAGGTGGCAACTACCAGGATGGACCGGGCCAGACCCTCGGGACCCAGGTCCCGTTCCAGGAATTCCCGGACTTCCCGGCCTCGCTCTCCCACCAGGGCGATGACGTTGAGGTCGGCTTTCATGTTTCGGGCAATCATCCCCATGAGGGTGCTCTTGCCCACGCCGCTGCCGGCGAAGATGCCCATTCTCTGCCCTTTGCCGATGGTCAGCATCCCGTCGATGGCCTTGACGCCGAATTCCAGGGTGTCCTGGATCCGGGGACGGGCCAGGGGGTTGGATACCAAGCTGTTCACCGATACCCGGGCACAGTTGTCAACAGGTCCCAGCCCGTCGATGGGCTGGCCGATGGCGTTGATGACCCGGCCGATCAGGTTTTCCGAAATGCCGATGGTCAGGGCGGCACCGGTGGATTCCACCAGATTGCCGGAGCTGATTCCCTCCGGATCTTCGTAGGGCATTAAAAGCACTTTATTCCCCCGGAAACCGACGACTTCGGCTTCGATGAACCGGCCCCCCGGGGTGCTGTAAATCCGGCACAGGTCTCCCACCCGGCAGTCGGGGCCTACCGATTCAATCATCATGCCGATGACCTTGTCGATCTTCCCGTAATAGCGGTGGGTGTCCGTGTGTTGGATGATTCGGGTGTATTTATTCAAATCCATAGAGGATTCCTCATTTTTCCAGGGCCTGTTCCAGATGGGCCAGTTGCACGGGAATGCTGAGATCCACTACGCCGCTGCCGGTTTCCACCAGGATCAGGTCTTCTTCCTTGACGAATACGATGCTGGCGTTTTTGGAGAAGGTTTTCAGTCTCCGGGCCAGAGATTTATCTACTTTGAAATCCAGCGTCCGCTGGTATTCGGAGATGACCACCTTGCACTTGCCTTCGTGTTCCGAAAGGACCTCTTCAATCATCTGTTCCAGCACGTCTTCCTCCAGCCGGGCGGTTTTTTTCATGATCTTCCGGGCGATTTCCATGGCCAGTCCAATCAGGGTCCGGTCTTCCTTCCGGAATTCCCGGTGACGTTCCTCCTCTACCAGATACGCCAGCTGCTGGATCTCGTCCAGCTTTTCCTGGACGGCGACGAAGGCTTCATGGCCTCCCTCTACCAATCCCCGGTGGTACCCTTCTTCAAAACCCTGTTCCCGAGCTTTCTCCATGATTTCCCGGCTGGTCTTCATGGCGTTTTCAATGATGCCCTCGGCCCGCATTCGGGCTTCCTGTTCCATCATGTCCGCTTTGATCCGGCTCTGGGTTTCCTGATTGACGGCTGGGTTTTCCTGCTTCAGTCCGGTAGGCTGGGGCTGGTTCTGGGGATGATCGGTCATGCCGCTGGTTTCCGGCGTCCGGATTTCCGGATCCTTGTGCCGGCTGTGATGACTGGAGGGATCCCGATGGACCTGTTTTGCTTTCAATACGCTAGACAATCATATCATCCTTTCCGCCTTTGGAAATCACGATTTCCCCTTCTTCTTCCAGCCTTCTGATGACGGCTACGATTTTCTGCTGGGCTTCCTCTACATCACGAACCCGGATGTTATGCAGGTATTCCATCTCGCTCTTGACGGTTTCTCCCATACGCTGGGACATGTTTTCGAAGATGATGGCGGTGACTTCTTTGTTGGAGCCCTTGAGGGCGATGGCCATTTCCTTGGTATCCACTTCCCGGAGGAATCGCTGGATGGAAATGGGATCCAGTATGACAATATCTTCGAAGACGAACATCCTTTTTCGGATCTCTTCGGAAAGCTTGGGATCTTCCCGGTTCAGTTCGTCGAAGATAAATTTTTCCGTACCCCGGTCGATGTTGTTCATGATCTCGGCAATGTAGTTGATGCCCCCCACTTCCAGCAGGTCCACGGATACCACCGATTCGAACTTTCGTTCCAGGATGGCTTCCACCTGGCGGATGATCTCCGGGGAGGTCTTGTCCATCCGGGCGATCCGTTCCACCACCTCCACCCGAATGGTCTTGGGAAGCTCGGCGATGATGGAGCTGGCCTGGTCGGCCCGGGCATAGGAGAGGACCAGGGCGATGGTCTGAGG
>JBLJBD010000200.1:0-4919 GCA_047637815.1 Anaerovoracaceae bacterium | reverse complement strand
GGCTCGTAGTTCAGCTTCCAGGTTCCCTCTTCGATTTCATAGAGGGGCCAGACGCAGGTGTTGACCGCCAGCTTGCAGATTTCTGCCAGATCCGCCGGATCGTACCGCCAGCCTCTGGGGCAGGGGGACAGGACATTCAGGAAGGCAGGCCCTTCCGTATAAATGGCTTTATGGGATTTTTCGTGGAGATCCTTGAAATTCCCCCAAAAGGTGGTCTGAGCCGCATAGGGTATGTCATGGGCCGCCAGGATTTCGGTCAGATTCTTCTTATTCTGCCGTTTTCCCGGTTCCACGGTTCCTGCCGGAGAGGTGGTGGCATCGGTAAACCGGGGGGTGGATGAAGATCGCTGGATGCCCGTATTCATGTAAGCTTCGTTGTCGTAGCAGACGTAGACCATGTCGTGGCCCCGCTCCATAGCGCCGGACAGGGACTGAAGACCGATGTCGTAGGTTCCTCCGTCACCCCCAAAGGCGATGAATTTGAAGGTCTCATCGATCTTGCCCTTTTTCTTCATCACCCGGTAGGCGGCTTCCACCCCGCCGATGGTGGCCCCGGCGTTTTCAAAGGCGCTGTGGATGTAGCTGTCTTCGTAGGCGGTGTAGGGATACATGAAGGAGGATACTTCCAGGCAGCTGGTGGCGTTGGCTACCACAGCCCGGTCCCCTTCCTCCAGGGCTCTCAGGACGCCCCGAACAGCCACGGAAGCACCGCAACCGGCACAGAGGCGATGACCGCCCACCAGACGTTCCGGCTTGTTCATTTCATCGTGAAAATTATAGGTCATCCTTATTCCTCCCTCTGTCCAATATGGCGGTATACCGGTCCGGTGATCCCAGTCTCCAGGATCCGGAACAGTTCTTCGTATATGGCTTCGAAATCCGTGGTCTTGATGTCCCTTCCCCCAAGACCATAGACGTAGTTGATGGCTTTCGGCCGGTTTTCCAGGTCATAGAGGGCGGAACGGACATCGGCGAAGAGAGGACCTCCTGCATTGGAGAATCCTTCTGCCTTGTCCATGACGGCCACAACGCCCACCTTGGAAAGGGCTGCTGCCAGTTCTTCCATGGGGAAGGGGCGGAATACTCTCAGCTTGATCAGCCCCACCTTCTTGCCTTCTTTTCGCATCTGGTCGACTGCCGCTTTGGCGGTACCGGCGCTGGATCCGATGATGACCAAAGCCACCTCTGCATCCGCCATTTCATATTCTTCAAAGAAGCCATAGCTTCTTCCTGTCATTTCCTCAAATCGTTTGGCTACTTCCAGAATCACCGGTTTGGCCTGACGCATGGCTTCCACCTGCTGCATCTTGAAGTCCATATAGTAGGCGGAAATCCCATAGGGGCCGATGGCCAGGGTTCCGTCCTTCTTCAGCAGGTAGTTTTCCGGCTGGTATTCTCCCACGAATTTCTTGACCTTCTCATCTTCCAGCAGTTCCATATTTTCCACCGCATGGCTGGTGATGAAGC
Source organism: Anaerovoracaceae bacterium (assembly GCA_047637815.1). Lineage (GTDB taxonomy): Bacteria > Bacillota > Clostridia > Peptostreptococcales > Anaerovoracaceae > UBA5559. The sequence continues at coordinate 3,452 of JBLJBD010000200.1, read as the reverse complement.
CATCCTGGCAGACCATCACGGGAAGCTGAACCGCCGGATGCTCCCCGATGGGCATGGCCATCAGGAAATTATCGTAGGCTTCCTGGTTGTTTTCCGAGTAGAGCTGAATCCAGCCCGTATCCCGTGCTCCCATGGAGTCGGAGTGGTCGTTGTTGATGTTGATGGGTCCCGTCAGAGCCCGGTTGACCAGAGCCATGGTGATGGGAAGCCGGTCAGAGGCAGCCACGTAGAGAAGCTCCCACATGAGGGCCATCCCGCAGGAAGAGGTGGCAGTGACAGCTCTGGCTCCCGCTGCCTGGGCCCCGATGCAGGTAGACATGGCGCTGTGCTCCGATTCCACGGCCACAAATTCCGTATCCACTTCGCCGTTGGCTACGTAGCTGGAAAAATATTGGGGGATTTCGGTGGAGGGGGTAATGGGAAAGGCTCCCATCACGTCAGGGTTGATCTGGCGCATGGCGATGGCCACCGCCTCGTTCCCGGATAATCGATCCTTGATTGCCATTACTTTTCCTCCTTTACCATTTCAATTGCATGAAAAGGGCAGACCTTGGCGCAGATGCCGCAGCCCTTGCAGTGCATGAAGTCAAAATCCAGCCGTTTCCTTTGGTGAACCGGGATGGAACTGTCCGGGCAATAAGGAATGCAGTACAGGCAATGGGTACATTTATCTTCCAAAAATACCGGGGTCATGGTCCGCCAGTCTCCCGTGTTGAAGAGCTTGGAAGTGGCTGGCTCTGCAATACCCGCTCCCGTAGTCAGTTCTCTCCAGGGGGTATTTTCATTGATTTCTGATGCTTTTCTCATAGTGTGCTCCGGACCTCCTCCATGGATTTTTTCAGGGCTTTCAGGTTGCCATCCACCACCTGGGGCTTGTCGGCAAATTTATGACGGAAGGAATGCTCCATATCAGCAAGGAATTGTTCCTCCCCGATGACACCGCTGACTTTGACCACCGCCGCCAGCATGGGGGTATTGGGGATGTTCTTTCCCAGAAATTCCTCGGAAATCTTCCCGGCATCAATGGTGGCAACCTTCCCCTTATAACCGGCCAGCAATGGCCTCAGCTCCTCCGGGGATTTGTCGCTGTTGATGATGACAGCTCCCTCCGGCTTTAGTCCGCTGGTCACATCCACAGCGGTCAGCAGTGTTTCATCCACCACCACCACGTAATCCGGCTCGTAAATATTGGAATGAATGGTACATCTGCCATCGGAGATCCGGTTATAGGCAGTGATGGGAGCTCCCATCCGCTCCGGTCCGTATTCGGGAAATCCCTGGACGTGCTTGCCCGAGGAAAAGGCCACGTCGGCCAGCAGCAGGCATGCCGTCTTGGCTCCCTGCCCTCCCCGTCCGTGCCATCTAATTTCAACCATTTTATCGCTCATATTCTGGTTTCATCCTTTCTACTATTATCTGATCTTGATTTTGCCTCTGATTCAGCCTAATAAAATACCCCCGTCCTTAAAGGACGAGGGCTGATGCCTTCGCTGTACCACCTTTAACCACATACCAACATACGGGTTCCCGATCACGGGGGAATGCCGTCACGTCCTACTGCCTGTCGGGTTCGGCGTGCAACTCGGGAGGGATATTCCATGTTCCGCTACTGGCTCCGGGCTCACACCTTCCCCGGATCGCTGGGGCTTTGGCCGGACATGTACTGTCTCCGTCTTCGTCTTTTTTTATTCAACTATGTTCCAGTATAAGGGAAGTTAGTCGGCGGTGTCAATATTTTTTTATTTTCACAAACAATATTTTTTTATTTTCTTTGTTTATAGAAACAAATTCTTTAGTCCAGCAGCATTCGGTCGTTGTCGATTTCGAATTTGGCGATCAGGGTTTCCACGGTCATGCTTTTCCGTTCCTCCCCCCGGACATCCATCAGGATCTGGCCATCCCGCATAAGGATGGTTCGGGTCCCGTTTTCCAGGGCCGCTTTCATGTTGTGGGTGATCATCAGGGTGGTCAGATTCTTCTCCTGGGTGAAGAGATTGGTCAATTCCAGTACTTTTCGAGCTGCCGCCGGGTCCAGGGCCGCCGTGTGCTCATCCAAAAGAAGGAGCTTTGGCTCTGAAATAATGGACATGAACAGGGTCAGGGCCTGCCGCTGTCCTCCGGAAAGAAGTTTGGCTTTCTGGTTCATCCGGTTTTCCAGTCCCATTTCCAGCAGAGCAAGTCGTTCCCGGAAATATTCCCGGTCCTTTCGGCTGATTCCTGGCTGCAGGCCGTGGAAGCGGTTTTTACAGATGGCGATGGACAGGTTTTCTTCGATGGTCATATCGAAGGCGGTTCCCTTTAAAGGATCCTGAAAAACCCGGCCGATGTGGCGGGCTCGCTTGTATTCCGGCTGCTTGGTCAGGTCTTCCCCGCCCAAGAGGATGGTTCCGCTGTCCACCGGGAATACCCCGGAGATACAGTTCATCAGGGTGGATTTTCCCGCTCCGTTGTTTCCGATAATGGTGATGAATTCTCCCCGTTCCATATCCAGGCTCAGGTTGTTGATAGCTATCTTTTCGTTGATGGTGCCTTTGCCGAAGGTCTTTGTGATTCGATCGATTTTCAGCATCTTATTCACCTACCTTCTGCTGGATCCGGGAACGGATCTTGCCTGGTTTTCCGGTTTTACCATTTTTGTTGTTTTTTCCAGTAAAGGAAAAGTTCTCACCCATGACCCCAAGGGCCAGAGCGACGGTAACGATTAAAGCGGATACCAGCTTCAGGTCGTTGGCCGGCATTCCTGCTGCCAGGGCAACCGCAATGGCCAGACGATACAGAATCGCTCCCAGGGCTACGGCAATCAAGCGCCGGATCAGACTCCGGGTTCCAAATATGGCTTCACCCACGATGACAGAAGCCAAGCCGATGACCACCATTCCTACTCCCATGCCAATGTCCGCATAGGACTGATACTGAGCCAAAAGCCCTCCTGCCAGTCCCACCAGGCCGTTGGAAAGAGATAGGCCGAAGAGCTTCATCTGGTCGCTGCTGATGCCGGAAGCCCGAACCATATCCTCGTTGTCTCCGGTTGCCCGCAAAGCAAAGCCCAGCCGGGTCTTCAGGAAAAAGAAGAGCAGAAGGATGACCAGGGCTACGATGAAGATTCCCAGAACCAGGGAAGTATAGGTGCCGGGGAAGATTTCCTCCGTCAACTTGTAAATGGTGTCACTTTTGGTCAGGGCGATGTTGGATTTGTTGCCCATGATCCTAAGGTTGATGGAATAAGCTCCCAGCATGACCAGGATGCCGGCCAGCAGGGGCTGGATCTTCAGCTTCGTATTGAGCAGTGCGGTGATGATTCCCGCCATGGCCCCAAAAACGAAGGAGACAGCCAGGGCAAGAACAGGGTTCCCGCCCAGGCTGCAGATCATGGCCGATGCGGCTGCACCGGTTACTATACTACCATCTACCGTCAGGTCTGGCGTGTTCAGCGTCCGAAAGGACAGGAACAC
>JBLJBD010000199.1:0-10362 GCA_047637815.1 Anaerovoracaceae bacterium | reverse complement strand
CCACCAGGACCCGGCTCTTTTCTTTTTCGGTACCGGCTATCCGCCCATGGATATTGCCCACCGAATCAGTCCAGACGTTAGCTCCGGCACTAGTCATTTCTCGGATTACATATTCCCGGGCCCAGCGATCCTCTTCACTATAGGAGAAACGGGTAGACCCGACAGACCCTTCCGGTCGGATGGATGAGATGGTCCGGATATCTTCCATGACCCGCTGGATATTGATTTTCAATGGTCTCACTTCCCTTCGGATGTTATTTATAGGAATCACCATAGGGCTTTCCATGGATTAGTTTCCCCTGCCCCTTATGGCCTACATATTGTCCATTTTTTACGATGACCCGGCCCCGGAGAAGCACCGTATCCGCTCTTCCCTTCTGGACAAATCCTTCGAAAGGACAGAAATCTACGTCTTCCAGGTTATTTTCTACGGAAATCACCCCTTCATAGGAGGGATCAAAGAGAACAAGGTCTCCGTCATATCCGACACCAATATGGCCCTTTCCTTCCAGTCCGTTGATCCGGGCTGGCATGGTACAAGCCAGGTCTACGAAACGCTGACGGGAAATTTTCCCTTCACAGACTCCGTAAGTCCATAGAATATTCATCCGGTTCTGGAGGCTGGGCGCTCCATTTGGGATGTCCGCAAAGGATTTTCCGTCTCCAAAGCCCATATGCTTCTGTTCCTTCCAGTCAAAGCCACAGTGATCCGAGCTGACGGCGTTGAGCCATTTTTTGTCGATGGCTTCCCACAGGGAATCCCGGTGCTCCTGAGTTCTAAGTGCCGGAGAACAGACGTATTTTGCCCCTTCAAAGTTGGGTTTGGCCAGATCCTCCCTATCCAGAACCAGATAGTGGGAACAGGTTTCTCCATAAATCTTCTGGCCTTTACTGTAAGCCTCCCGGATGATTTCCATGGCTTCTTTGCAGGATACATGGACCACATAAAGGGGGGCATCGGCCAGTTCGGCTAGATAGATGGCCCTTCGGGTAGCCTCCGCTTCCACCACCGGAGGCCGGGATACTGCATGGTAGTAGGGTTCTGTTTTGCCCTCCCGAATCAGCTCTTTGGAAAGGACGTCGATCATCTCGGCATTTTCCGCATGGACCATGATGGTCATTCCGGCAGCCCTTCCCTTTTTCAGAGCTTTCAGGATGGTGTCATCATCCGCATGAAAGAACATTCCCTTGTAGGCCATAAACAGCTTCATGGTGGGGAATCCTGCTTCTGCCAGTTTGGGGATTTCTTCGATTACCTCATCCCGGGGATCAGTCATCACACTGTGAAAAGAATAATCGACCATAGCGATTCCATCCACATCGGACTTAATATAGTCCTGGATGGATTCCACCAATCCCTTCCCCTGTTCCTGATTGACGAATTCAATCAGGGTCGTGGTTCCTCCAACAGCTGCGGCATGAGAGGTTTCAAATCCCCGAACCTTGCTTCCTTTGTAGTTAAATGAAAAGTGGACATGCTGGTCCACCCCTCCCGGCATGACGTACATACCGGATGCATCCAGCACTTCCCAGTCTTGTTCCGGTATAATTTCATCCGCTATAACAGAAATCTTTTCTCCCCGAATCAGAATATCTCCCCGATATTCCTCTTCTGCCGTAAGAATCGTTCCATTTTTGATCAGTGTAATCCCAGTCATGTCCATCTCCTTTTCATTCCATCATTAACTTCAGTATATCCTGATTAAACTGAATCGGATCCTCCAGATCCAATCCTTCTAAAATCAAAGCCTGACCCAGAAGCAGCCGTCCATAGACATCCAGCTGATCCCGATCGGAACGATAAAGTTCCCGGAGCTTTTCAAGCAAGGGATGACTGCTGTTCAGTTCCAGAATCTTCCGAGCCTTCATTTTTTCCCCATCGGCCATGCTGTTCAGGACTTTTTCCATTTCGATGGACAAGGGACCCTCCGCTGTCAGACAGACCGGGTGAGATTTGAGCCTTTCGGTGAGCCGGACATCTTCCACCTGTCCTTCCAGTAGTTTTTTCAGATGCGCCAGCATTTCCTGATCCTCATCGCTGGCATCCCTTTTGTCTTCCTGTTCCTCATCCAATTTCAAATCACCGGAGGATACCGATCGAAATTCCTTGTCTTTGTATTTCCACAGCATCTGAATGGCAAATTCGTCCACCTCATCGGTGAAATACAAAACTTCAAATCCCTTGTCCAGCACCTTTTCCACCTGGGGCATCCGGCTGATCCGCTCCGCGGTTTCTCCGCTGGCATAGTAGATGAAGGGTTGATCCTCCTTCATTCTGGACCCATATTCTTCCAGAGTCACCATTTTTTCCTCGGAGGATGAATAGAATAACAGAAGGTCCTGAAGCTCCTCCTTATCTTTTCCGAACTCGTTATAGATACCAAATTTCAGGGTCCTTCCGAAGTTACGGAAAAATTCCTCGTAGTCTTCTCTCTGGACACGAAGCATCTGCAGCAGTTCCTGATGGATCTTTTCCCGGATTTTTTTGGAAATCAGCCGAAGCTGCCGGTCATTTTGAAGCATTTCTCTGGAAATATTCAAGGAGAGATCCTCACTGTCCACCAATCCCTGAACAAATCCGAAGTGATCCGGCAGAAGATCCGGGCAACGCTTCATGATCATTACACCGCTGGAATACAGTTCCAAGCCCTTCTGGAATTCCTTTGTATAATACTCATAGGGAACCCGGCTTGGTATATAAAGGATAGCGTTATAACTGACTGCTCCATCCACGCTGACATGAATGTGTTTCAGTGGTTTGCCGAACCCAAAGTGATTTTCTTCATAAAAATTGTCGTAATCCTCCCGGGTCAGTTCACTTTTATTTTTCCTCCATAAGGGGACCATGCTATTGATGGTATCCTCCCCCATCCGAATGGGATACCGGATGAAATCGGAATACTTTTTAATCAGACCTCGGATCTCATGATCTTTCAGATAGCGGTCCGTATCTTCTTCATCCGAAGGCTCCCGAAGATGGAGGGTGATATCCGTTCCATGGGATTCCTTTTCTGATTTGGTGATGGTATAACCGTCAATGCCGGAGGACTCCCACTGGTAAGCCTCCTCCTGGCCGAAAGCCCGGCTGTTCACCGTCACCCGGTCCGCCACCATGAATGCCGAGTAGAAACCTACACCGAACTGCCCGATGATCTGATAATCTTCAGCTGTTTCATGGTCCTTTTTAAACTGGTCGGATCCACTTCGGGCAATGACACCCAGATTGCTGTCCAGCTCCTCCCGGGTCATGCCAATGCCGGTGTCCCGAATGGTAATCGTCCTGTTTTCTTTGTCCGGGAAGATTTCTATATAGTAGTCTTCCCTTCGAAACTCCAGAGCTTCATCCTGCAGCGCCCGGTAATACATCTTGTCCATCGCATCGCTGGCATTGGAAATCAGTTCTCGCAGGAAAATTTCCTTGTTGGTATAGATGGAGTGAATCATCAGCTCCATCAATCGTTTTGATTCTGCCTTGAATTGTTTTTTTGCCATTTGATCATTCAACCTCCTTGATGTACATTTTCTCAAACAACTTTATATTACCATATTTCGACGGCGGTAGAAATCCGGTCTTAAAAAATTTTAAAAAAGAACTTGACAGACGGGCCCCTTTGTATTATTGTATTAATTGCCTAATACAATAATACAAAGAAAGGGGCACGGTAATTATGACAAACCAATATTTATCCGGCATACCCATTTATCTCCAGCTATCCGACCTGTTTACCCACAGGATCGTATCCGGAGAATGGGCTCCCGGTTCCAAGGTGGAGTCCGTCCGGGATCTGGCTATCCTTCACGAAGTCAATCCCAATACCATGCAGCGGGCCCTGACCCAGCTGGAAAAGGATGGACTTGTTTATGCAGAACGGACCACCGGCCGATTTATCACAAAAGATAAGGAGTTGATTGGGAAGATGAAGAGAAAACTGGCAGAAGAACTGATCGATGCTTTCATGAAGCAAATGGAAAGCATTGGTATCGAAAAAAAAGAAGCGATGGAATTGTTTCTGAGCAGAGCAACAATGGAAGGAGGAGAACAATGAACCTTATAGAAATCACCAATCTCAGCAAAACCTACCCCGGCACGAAGGCCTTGAAGGAAATCGATCTTACGCTGGAGTCCGGCCACATCATTGGTCTCCTTGGGCCAAACGGCAGCGGCAAGACCACTCTGATGAAGATCCTGACGGGAATCATCCGGGATCACGAAGGCCAGGTCCTCATTCAGGGGCAGCCAGTCAGTGAAAAAACCAAAGCTCTGGTGTCCTATCTTCCCGACTGTTCCTATTTCAGTTCCTGGATGCGGCCGGTGGATATCATGGAAATGTTCCGGGATTTTTACCAGGACTTCAGCACGGAAAAATTCCGGAGCATGCTCCAGTCCCTGGGCCTTAATGAAAAACAGCGGATCCGGACCATGTCCAAGGGCATGGTAGAAAAACTCCAGCTTTGCCTGGTCATGTCCCGGGATGCCCACCTGTATGTGCTGGACGAACCCATCGGTGGAGTGGATCCTGCTGCCAGGGATTACATCTTAGACACGATTCTGTCCAACTACAACGAACATTCAACGATTCTGATGTCCACTCACCTGATAGCCGATGTGGAAAAATTATTCGATACGGTTATATTCCTGAAGGAAGGATCTGTTGTATTACACGGGGAAATCGATGATATCCGGGCCCGGGAAGGTAAATCCATCGATGAATTATTCAGGGAGGTATTCCGATGCTAACAAAACTGATCAAATATGATATCCGCTCCACCTGGAGGGATTTTACCGGGATTTTCCTGGCCATTCTGTTAGGGGTCATTCTGGTGCCCATGGCCATGAAAAATTTCAGCAATGAGCTGGTACAGCTGACCGCCGGTCTGGTGGCCTTCGCCATTGTGATTGCGGTAATTGCCATCACCATCATCAACCTATTCAAAATTTATAACACCAATGTCTTTTCCAAGGAAGGCTATCTGACCATGACCCTTCCTGTGAAAGCCAGTCAGATTCTCGCTTCCAAGCTGCTGGTCAGCTCCATGTGGATTACCCTGACCGGAATCGTGTCCATCATCGGCATGATCATCTTCACGCTGATTATCACTCCTATGGGTCTGAATCAGCTCTGGATCGGATTCCGAGCCCTGGCAGAACAGCTTGATGGCATGACGGTTCCTACCTTGATTCTGTTGGCTCTGGTCATCATTCTGTCCATCACGAAGGAAGTGGCCAAGCTGTTCCTTGCCTGCACTGTAGCTCATCTGAAAGTAATGACAAAATGGCGGATTCCTTTGGGAATACTCACCTATTTTGTATTGAGCTGGATTGAGTCCTTCATCTTTCAAATTACAGGAGACATTCTGTTCCGCCTTTCCGGACGCTTTGAAGAATTGGCCCTGCAGCTTCAGTCCATGGCCGGCTCTGCCACCCCTCAGGAATTTCTGGGCCTGTTCAACGGAGCCCTGGGAATCGGCATAATCTACTCCCTCCTTCTGATTTCCGGTTTTTCCGCACTGACCATCTGGCTGCTCAATCGTAAGCTGGATCTGGACTAATTAAGGATTTCACTATAGCAAAGGCCCTCTCCGGTTGATTCCCGAAGAGGGCCTTCTTTTTATAATTCGATCAAGGACCGGATCTGTACGGTATTTCCGGTCTGACTTTTGATATGATCCAGGATATCATCAAAATAAGTAAAATGATGTTCCGTCGCCTTGGAAAAACACTGAATAAGTTCAATCAGCTGTTTCCGGGATGTTTCATCCCCGCCTCCGGATATCTTTATGGCTCCGAATTTCACAAGGGCATAGCGGATCCCCAATTTGAGGAAAGCGTCCCGAGGGTTCCGGCTTTCCCCCGAGGGGAACAAGCTTTGAAATACATAGTTGACCAGATAGTTCTCCAGGATGATTTCCAATTTCTTTGGAAAGGAACCCTTCTCCATTGTTTGGCCTGAAGACTTCATCTTATCCAGATATCGTTGGCTGTCCAGATATTCGGGGGTATTGAAGCGGCTATTGATTTTATCCCAAAACTGGATTTTTTGGCTTTGGCTGTATTCCTCTTCGTAAATTTTCATTTTGCCAGGCTTGGAGAGAGGTTTTTTTCCAGCATCTAACCCTTCAAAAAAATCACCCAGAATCCTGATTCTCTGAACTAAAGAAAACTGTCGGTCCTGCAGAATAGCGATGGTCTTTTCCCGGAGCATCACCAAATTTTCTGCCAGGAACTGGCCTGAATAATCAGAGGCACGATAATCCACATTCAGGATCTGCCTCCGGCCCAATTCTCCTGAACCGGATATCCACTTCAATGGTTCCTCCCGGTCCAGAACAAGGCGGGCCCCTTCCGGGCAGGACAGGGTCAGGGAGTACTCCAGCACTCCTTCCACCCGATTGATCATCCGGGGATATCCGGCACAGACATTGGAGAGATAGGCCTCCCCTTTTTCCAGCTGGAAGGAACAGAGATTTTCCGAATTGAGAAAGGGGCAACGCCGATTGGGAAGGAGTTCAACCAGTCCATAGTCCATGGAGGGATCCATCTCCTCTGGGTTGAGGTAGACGTATCTTCTGATCTTCTTCTTAAGCTCTGTTTCCTGGATTTGTTGATACGACTGAAAGGTTTTTTTGTCCAGCTCCACCTGCCAGCCGATGCAGCAGTTGTCCGGGCAGATTCCGCCGATGCAGGTAAATTGCTCATAGCCATCGGTCATCATGGTTTTAGAACCCATGGGTTTCCTCACCGGATTTCCACAAACTGAACCGGATAGCCATCTGGATCCTTGACAAAGAAAAACCGGACATGGGGATTGGGTTCCATGATCTCGCCGATGTGGGTCATTCCATATTCTTTCAGGGTCTTGATGGTCTCTTCCAGAGAATCCACCTGAAATCCCATGGAGATGCCGTGATGTTCCTCCTTGGGCCGCTCACCCCGGCAGATCAGCTCAAGTTTCGTTTCCCCTTCTCCCAAGAATGCCAGCTCCATTCCCGGTCCGGCAGGATGCCTTTCGTTGCAGGTCAACCCAATGATGTTCTGGTAAAAATCCAAAGACTGATCCATATTGCTGACCTGAAGAGTCGTCCATAAATATTTCATAATCAATCACTCCTATTCATTTGATTCCATTAATGCTTTCTTCATTTATCAGTATACTATTTGAGAAACCACAAAACAATAGCAGAAAAAAGATGCAACTGAAGCTTTTCCGGCTTCAGCTGCATCTCATTATTGTTTTTGTTCTTTTTCTTTTTTTGCCGATCGATTAAGCTTCCATGAAAAGCTTGATATCGTCGTCTACGGAGCCGATACCGGCGATGCCGAAGGTTTCTACCAGAACCTTTGCCACATTCGGTGAAAGGAACGCTGGAAGGGTGGGTCCCAGGTGGATGTTCTTCACACCCAGGAACAGCAGCGCCAGCAGGACGATGACCGCTTTCTGCTCATACCAGGCGATGTTGTAGGCGATGGGCAGTTCATTGACGTCGTTCAGTTCAAAGACTTCCTTCAGCTTCAGGGCTATCAGAGCCAGGGAGTAGGAATCGTTACACTGTCCCGCATCCAGAACTCTGGGAATGCCGCCGATATCACCAAGGGGCAGCTTGTTGTATCGGTATTTTGCACAACCGGCGGTCAGGATTACCGTATCCTTGGGCAGCTTGTCGGCAAATTCGGTATAATAATCTCTGGACTTCATCCGTCCGTCGCAGCCGGCCATGACGAAGAATTTCTTGATAGCGCCGCTCTTTACCGCATCGACCACCTTATCGGCCAGGGCAAAGACCTGTTCATGGGCAAACCCACCAACGATGGATCCGGTTTCGATTTCTGTAGGAGAAGGAAGCTTCTTAGCCATTTCAATGATGGCAGAAAAGTCCTTTTTACCATTTTCGTCGGCTTCAATATGGGTGCAGCCGGGGAATCCGGATGCTCCGGTGGTAAAGATTCGGTTTCGGATCTCTTCCTTTCTGGGCGGTACGATGCAGTTGGTGGTGAAGAGGATGGGTCCGTTGAAGGATTCAAATTCCTCCAGCTGTTTCCACCAGGCGTTGCCGTAGTTTCCTGCCAGATTGTCGTATTTCTTTAACTGAGGATAGTAGTTAGCCGGCAGCATTTCACTATGGGTGTATACGTCTACGCCAGTTCCCTTTGTCTGTTCCAGCAGTTGCTCCATATCAGCCAGATCATGGCCGGAGATCAGGATAGCCGGATTCTTTCGGACGCCGATGTTGACCTGGGTGATTTCCGGGTTGCCGTATTTGGAAGTATTGGCTTCATCCAGCAGAGCCATAGCCATCACGCCGTACTCTCCTGTTTTTAAAGTCAGGGCTACCAGCTGATCAGCACTCAGGTTGTTATCCAGGGTTGCCGCCAGGGCCTCGTAGACGAAACCATAGAGTTCATCCTTTTCTTTTCCCAGATTCAGGGCATGGTGGGCGTAGGCTGCAAGACCCTTTAATCCGTATATGATCAGTTCCCGGAGAGAACGAACATCTTCGTTTTCAGTGGCCAGCACGCCGACAGAAAGGGATTTGGCCAGCATATCGACAGCACCCTTCACCTGGAACGTGGCAGCATCGGATAACTCAGATAAACCGGCTCTTTCTTTCAGCTGGTCCCGGATTTCTATAACTTTATGAATCTGCTTTTCAAAGGCAACGTCATCAAAGTTGGCGTTGGTAATAGTCATGAAAAGGCTTTTCAGGGTTTCGTGATTGACTTCACCGATTTCGCTGACCGGAACATTGCCCTTCACCACGATTTCGGAGATACCCTTCAATCCATAGATCAGTAAATCCTGAAGATTAGATGTAGTTTCTTCTTTTCCGCAAACACCACGGACCTGGCATCCTACACCACCGGCTGCCTCCTGACACTGGTAACAAAACATACTCATACTTTACCTCCTATTTTTAACTAAGGTTTTAAATTGTTTGGTTCGGTTCATGGTCTTATCTTAAAGGATTCGTCGGGCTTATTCCGTTGCATATGCAACATTATTAAAATTGTTTTATTTTTCTTTTACGGCCTGTGGCTAATAATCCATTGATGATTCGGTAGAAGTGGCCTATAATCAAGGTACAAATGATAGTAGAGGAGGATTGGCTATGAGATATGATGAACCCATGTATATTGATGTGGAAAAAGGCACCCCCAATGAGGACGAGTCCATCGAAACAGAAATTCGGAAGCTATGTGAGGAGCAGTCCTTCGCGGTTTTAGCCACCCAGGGAGAGGGACAGCCCTATGCTTCCCTGATCGGGTTTGCCACCAGCCAGGATCTGAAATATCTGGTTTTTGCCACACCAAAGGAAACCAGAAAGTTCAGCCTTCTTGAAAAGAACAGTCATGTATCCTTTTTACTGGATAACCGCTCTACTCAGCCGGACAGTATCAATCTGGTCAGCGCCCTTACTGTAACAGGCCGGGTTCGGGTTCTATCTGATAAAGAAGAAATGGAAGCATGGTCGAAAATCCTGGTTAGAAAGCACCCCTATTTAGACTCCTTTGTCCGATCCGATACGACCGCGGTTGTCCTTGCTGAAGTATTTCGCTATTTCTACGTGCGAAGGTTTCAGGAGGTATTCGAATGGATGCCGGAATAACCTACACGATCCCCATTTCTGAGGCTTACGGTTACCCGTTGAAAGTAGTGGGCGGAAAGACGAAAAACAGTTCTTTCTGCGGCAACGCGGGTTTCCGGATACCAGAGGGGTTTGCCATAACCACGGATGCCTATTTTGAATTCGTCCGCAATAATGGCATCGACAAACTCATTGAAATGGAACTGTCCAGAAAGAGTGAGCTGGACATGCGCTGGGAAGAAATCTGGGACGCGGCCCTTCGGATTCGATTGGCTTTTACCAGGGGAACCCTGAGCCCGATTATGGAAGAATCCATTATCAAAGCTTTATCCCATTGGCCTGAAGGAACCAAATTTGCTGTTCGCTCCTCTTCCCCGGAGGAAGACGCGAAAGACTTTTCTTTTGCCGGAGTCCATGAATCCTATGTCAACGTATCCGGAACGAAACAGGTGCTGGATAAAATTAAGCTGGTGTGGGCTTCTTTGTGGAGCGACCGAGCCCTCTTGTATAAAAAAGAATCCGGCCTTGATCCTGCAACAAGTTCCATGGCCGTTCTGGTTCAGAAAATGGAGCATCGCGGAGTCTCCGGACTGACCTTTACAGCAGATCCTTCCAACCGAAATCAGGACTATATGATTGCGGAAGCCATACAGGGAACTTTGAATCTGCTGGTGGACAACAAAAAAACACCGGAAAGAATCCGCATTAGTAAGTCTACCGGGGAGTATGAAGAGATGGGGAATCCCCTCTCCGGAAAAACCCTGACCAAAGAATCCATCC
>JBLJBD010000198.1:0-2087 GCA_047637815.1 Anaerovoracaceae bacterium | reverse complement strand
ATATCGGACAGATAATCGATTCGGGATTCGCCTATATCCCCGCCGGTCCTTTTGCTGTATTTGCTGGAAATCAAGCTCTGAATGATTCGCCGGGCGTCGATTTTTTCTTTTTCACTGAACCGGCCAGACCCTTCTATTTTCTCAATGGCCTCCATATGACTCTTCACCAGGATGCTGTCCGCATAGACCCGGGGCATGTTCTGGCCCCGCTTCAGGTAGCCGGATTCTTCCAGGGCTGAAACAGCCGTTCGGACTCTGGTCTCAATCTCCTTGACGCTGTCGTCCCAGCCGGCTTTTCGGGCAATCTCCAGGGCAGATTGGGACACGGTGGAACGGAAACGGGTAAGGTCCTTAATGGCCTTCCACACCTGCTGAATCTCCTGCAGGCTCAGCTTGGTCTGATTGAGGAGGAGGAAGTGCTTGTTCAGATCATCCTCGTTATAAAGGATGTAGCAGTCTGCGGTGATGGCTTCGTCTCGTCCCGCTCGGCCTGCTTCCTGGATATAGTTTTCCAGGGAATCGGAAATATCGTAGTGGATGACCATTCCCACGTCTTTTTTATCCACCCCCATACCAAATGCGGAGGTGGCCACCATCACCTGGATTTCGCCATTGAGAAATCGTTCCTGATTGCTGGTCCGTTCCTGCCGCTCCATCTTTCCATGGTAAGCCAGGGTCTGGAAGCCGTCCCTGATTAGTCGACCAGCGATTTCCTCCGTTCTTCTCGTTCGGGATACGTAAACGATGGTGGGACAGTTCTTTTCTTCAATCAGGGCCCGCATGGCCGTATATTTCTGTTGGTCATCCTCCCGGAGCATGACGTTGTAGTGGAGATTGGTTCTCGACGCTTTGGACGCGAAAAGCTCCAGTTCCAAACAGAGCTTGGACCTGAAATACTCGCGGATGTCCTCAATGACCTTCTGCTTGGCCGTAGCCGTAAAGCAGGAAACGGGAATCCCCTCCGGCAGATTTTTCTTTTCCTGCAGACTTTTGATAAAATCACCAATGTACAGATAATCCACCCGGAAATCCTGACCCCAGGAGGAAAAGCAGTGGGCTTCATCGATGACGAACCGGACCACATTGCGTCCCAGTAGAAGCCCCTCGATGCTTCTGGAACGGAGGGATTCGGGAGAGATGTACAGGATAGAAGCGGAACCATTTTCCACCCTTTCAAAGGCATCGGCCCTCTCGATGGGATCCAGAAGACCATTGATGGTCACCGCTTCAGAGATTCCTGCCTTTTCCAGGTTGTCCACCTGATCCTTCATCAAAGACTGGAGGGGTGAAATTACCACGGTGAGGCCCTTGGCATTGACTCCGCTCATCAACGCAGGGACCTGGAAAGCGATGGATTTGCCCCCACCGGTCTGGAACACCGCCAGCAAGGACTTATTATCCACCGCTGCCTGCACCGCCCTTTCCTGAATCGGTTCACCCCCAAAGGTTCGATAAGCATCGAAACCAAAAAAATCCCGTAATCCTTTATGGATATCCAGGGATTGATGGCAATAGGAACAACCGGTCAAACAGGGTTTGTTGCGCAGAAGGAACAGGATATTTTCAACGGCAGGGAAATTCACCAGTACCCAGGGCGGGGTGATGGAATACCGGTCATCGGCAGAAATCAAGGCCAAGGCATAGGCCAATTCGACAGGATGGTTGGAAACAAAGGGAGACAGATCAACATTATTGCAGATCCGGCCATAGAAATGTTCCCGGATCATGGATTCGACCGATCCATCATGATGCTGATAATCAATAAAATGGAAAAATCCGCGGAATTCCATCCGGTCCTTCAGCAACAGATAGAAGATGGCCTTCATGGCCTCATCCAGCTTCTTAAAGGCATTCCACTCATCAAAGAACAGATCTTTGGCTTTCATCGAATCATTCAACGGATTGTTGAAGGATTCCGTCAGCAGCTTGTCGTCTTTGAGCAGGGCATGATAGGGCTTTCGAGGGAATAGCAGCGGGGAGAGATAGAGAGTGTCTATTGGAGCATAGTCAAATGTCTGGCCGGAAGCCAGGGATTTTCTAATGTATTTCAAGTCATGGTCCAGGATATTATGACCGCAGACAAACTC
>JBLJBD010000197.1:0-11047 GCA_047637815.1 Anaerovoracaceae bacterium | reverse complement strand
GGATCAAAAAAATTGCAACCCCCCGAAATACGGAAAGGCTGCAATATGATACCCCGTGTCGATATGGCCCCTGTACCGATTGCCGCTCTCCCCAGAGAGTCTGTAATGGCACCTTGATCATGGACAAGAAGATGAATTCTTCCAGGTCTTTGATTTACCTGATTAATCAAGAGCTGGGCTATTAAAGCCTGTGGGTCCGGACTGGATCTGGCCCATTACAGAAGCTTGATGTTATTGATGTTGAGCTCGAATCGAAGCCCCAGGTAATCGGCTGCTTTGCGGCAAAGGACCATTCGGGAGAGAAATATTTCGAAGTACTCCATGACCGGGCTGATTTCCGTGTCGATGGTCAAAGACAGAATGGCCATCTTTTCCTGAGGAAGGATGGTGATGTCGGACTTTTCAACGGCGTAATTGACCCGGTCGTGGATGTCTTCGGAGATCTTTTGGGCATTCCGGCTCTTGTACCGGACCCGGGTTCTCCGGACATCGGATTTATCTGCCAGAATCAGGGCAGCCGAAACGGGGCTGATGGGGGAACCAGTCCCTTCATCGTGGTTGCCGATGGCACTGACGATGTCGGCAATATCCTCCGGATCCGCCTGTATGTCGCTGAGAATACGGAAGGCCATAATAGCCCCGCTCTGGGCATGATCGTTCCGGTTGACACAATTGCCGATGTCGTGCATAAAGGCGGCTATTTTGGCCAATTCGGTGGTTCGTTTAGGGTATTCCAGCAATTCCAGGATCCGGCCCGCTGTTTCAGCCACCCGTCCTGCATGGGCGAAGCCGTGCTCCGTATAGCCGATTTCCCCCAGTACATCGTTCCCCTTTTTTATATAGGTGGTTATTTCGTCATTTTTTTTTATTTCTTCGTAGGTAAGCATCGTTGCTCCTTTTCTAAAACTCATCCGACTTCCTGAGCCGGGAATTTTCCATATGTTCTTCCATGGCCTGAACGGCACCTTCCTCATCTCCGGCTAAAAAAGCCTGATAGATTTTCCGGTGCTCCTCCAGGACGATCTCCAGGTAATGTTCGTCGTAGGATCTGGGACTCCGGCTGTACTTGATGTATACCTGGTAGGAGGAAAGAACCTGTCGGAGCATTTTGTTCCGGGATGCGGTGTAAATCAGCTGATGGAAGTTGGTGTTAATATTCAGCATCTTATCGATGTCCCCTTTATGGGTGTAGAATTCCATAAACTCGAAGATTTCTCCCAGCTCCTCCAGCTCATCCTCTGTGATTCGCCGGATGGCCCATCGGACGGCCTGAAGCTCGTAAGCCTTTCGCAGTTCATACATATCCTCAACATCCTGCTTGGAAAAACCCACCACAAAAGCACCCCGATTGGGTATGTTTTCCACTAATCCTTCAGTTTCTAACTGCCGGAGGGCTTCCCGAACCGGTGTCCGGCTTACGCTGTACTGTTGGCAAAGGCTTTGCTCCGTCAGTTTTTTGCCAGCCGGGTGAATCCCCTGGATGATATCCATCTGAAGGCGGTTATAGAGGTTTTCCGATAGAGGCAGACCATGGGTGCTGCCGGCTTTCAACTGAACCATATTATTTCACCTGCAATCCGTCGATGACAACCGCGGCGTATTCGGCTGCGGTGTTGCCGGTTCCGTCTCCCGGCATCCGGCAATTCTGATCGGCCAGGTCAATGGCTGTTGCCAGCTGATCGGCCTTCTTGCCCATACCGATGTGGCGGAGCATCATTTCTGCCGCCTTCAGGATGCTGGCCGGATTGGCATATTCGGCTATCCCTTCAGATACCATTCTGGGAGCGCTGCCATGGATGGCCTCAAACATGGCGTAACGGGAGCCTACATTGGCACTGCCGGCAGTGCCCACGCCACCCTGCAGCTGGGCGGCTTCATCGGTGATGATGTCTCCGTACAGGTTGGGCAGGATGAATACGTTGAAACGGCTCTGAAGCTGTTCGTTGATCAGGTTGGCAGCCATGATGTCCACATACCAGTCATCGGTCTTGATTTCCGGATATTCCGAGGCGATTTCCCGGCAGATTTCCAGAAACTTTCCGTCCGTTTTTTTCATGATATTAGCTTTGGTAACGATAGACACGTTCAGGTTTCCGTTCGCCTTGGCGTATTCGAAAGCCGCCCGGGCAATTCTCCGGGTGCCGGCGGTGGTGGTGACTTTAAAGTCTATGGAAACATCTTCGCTGATGTCTACTCCCCGGCTCCCCAGTACATATTCTCCTTCGGTGTTTTCCCGGTAGAAGGTCCAGTTGATGCTCTTTTCCGGAATCTGAACAGGGCGGACGTTGGCAAAGAGATCCAGCTCCCGCCGCAGGGTTACATTGGCACTTTCCAGCTCGGGCAGATTATCAGCCCGGCTCGGAGTAGTGGTAGGGCCCTTCAGCAGTACATGACACCCTTTGATTTCTTCCAGCACCGCCACGGGAACGGTTTCCATGGTTCGGACCCGGTTTTCCAGGGTCAGTCCGTCAATTGCTTTCAGAATCACCTGCCCCGACTCCAGTTCATCCTTCAGCAGGAGGGAAAGGACCATGCGGGCTTCCCGAAGGATTACCGGACCGATGCCGTCTCCGTCAATCATGCCGATCACGATGGGGGAAAGGCTGCTATAGTCATAAAAGGATTCTTCCCGGGCCATTTTTTCGGCTCGGGCGATTTGCTCCTGTACGATTTTTTCAAATGCTTCCATATAGGTCATGATGGTCTCCAATCTATTCGTTGATTCTGCTATTTGCTGATCAGGTTGATTCGGCCGCCGGCCAGCAGCATTTCCTTTTCCAACTGGGAATAGTTGCCTTTCGCACTGATTTTTCCACCAGTGGTTCTGTTCTGAATAAGGATGATGTCTTTGCCCAACTGACCCTGTATATCTTCGATTTCCAGTTTGTGACCAAGCTGAAGGGAATCATAATCCCCGGGATTTTCAAAGACCAGAGGAAGGATACCACTGTTGATCAGGTTGGACCTATGGATCCGGGCGAAGGATTTGGCCAGGACGAATTTGACTCCCAGCTGCAGGGGAGCCAGTGCGGCATGTTCCCGGCTGCTTCCTTGACCGTAGTTTTCTCCGCCGATGATGGCCGAAGCACCAGCCTTCTGGCAACGGCCGGCAAAATCCTTGTCGATCTTGCTAAAGCAGAAGTTGGCCAGATAGGGCACGTTGGACCGGTAGGGCAGGAGGTTGGAATCCGAGGGCATGATGTCATCGGTGGTGATGTTGTTGCCCGCCACCAGTGTGACCTCTGCTGCAAGTTTGTCTCCCAAAGGATTATTCCGGGGGAAGGGTTTGATGTTGGGTCCCATTTCCACGGGTGTGTTTTCTTTGTTGGTTCCTTCCGGATAGACGATGAAGTTATCGTTTGGGGTAAAGGTAACTTCCGGGATGGGCTCCAGGGTCCGGTCGGAATCAAGCCCTTCACTCAGGACACCGGTCAGGGCGGACAAGGCTGCAGTTTCCGGACTTACCAGATAAACCTGGGCATCCAGGGTGCCGCTTCGGCCTTTGAAGTTCCGATTGAAGGTCCGCAAGGAGACTGCTCCCGATTTAGGTGACTGGCCCATGCCGATACAGGGGCCACAGGCATTTTCGATGATTCGGGCACCGGCCAGGATCAGATCCGCCATGGCGCCGTTTTCGGCCAGCTTGGCCAGGATTCTGGAGGAGCCCGGAGAGATAACAAGACTCACATCCGGGTGGACTTTTTTCCCTTTCAGAATCTGAGCTACTTTCATCAAATCTCCATAAGAAGAATTGGTACAGCTGCCGATGGCCACCTGATCTACTTTGATGGGTCCGATGTTCTTGACAGAATCCACGTTGTCCGGGCTGTGGGGCTTGGCAGCCATTGGTTCCAGCAGATCCAGATCCACCACCAACACTTCATCATAGACGGCATCCGGGTCAGCAGCCATGGGAACATAGTCCTTTTCCCGACCCTGCTGGGCCAGATAAGCACGGGTATTTTCATCGCTGGGGAAGAGGGAAGTGGTGGCACCCAGTTCTGCTCCCATATTAGTGACAGTAGCCCGGTCGGTAACAGAAAGGGACTGGACCCCGTCACCGGCGTATTCGATGATCTTGCCAACACCGCCTTTAACGGTGAGTTGCTGCAGTACATAGAGAATCACATCCTTGGCAGAGACCCAGGGCCTCAGTTTTCCTCTCAAATCCACTTTCAGGACCTTGGGTACGGTCAGAGTATAGGTGCCGGCAGCCATGGCCATTGCCACATCCAGTCCACCGGCGCCGATGGCAATCATGCCCAGGCCGCCTCCGGTAGGGGTATGGCTGTCGGAACCCAGCAGGGTCTTACCGGGGATGCCGTAGTTCTCCAGATGAAGCTGATGACAGATGCCGTTCCCCGGCTTGGAGTAGAGGACTCCATGACGTTTGGCTACGCTCTGGATAAAGGCGTGGTCATCGGCGCTCTCAAATCCGGATTGGAGCATATTGTGGTCGATATAGGCTACGGACAGCTCTGTTTTGATATGATCCACGTTCATGGCCTCCAGCTGAAGGTAGACCATGGTTCCCGTGGAATCCTGGGTCAGGGTCTGATCCATTTTTATGGTAATCTCGGTGCCGGGTATCAGGCTACCCTTAAGCAGGTGGTTTTCCAGTATTTTGTACGCTAATGTCTTTCCCATAGTTTTTCTCCTGTATCAATAAAACGCGATTGTATATTTGTATACAATTATATTCCTCGGAAAGGTTGTTGTCAAGAAAATAGTATTATCTTGCTTTTATATGCTTGTCGGTATATAATAAAGCGTTATGTATTTGGAAGCCTGTAGGGACATTGGAAAGTTCCTTGGCTTTGTGAGAAAGGAACTCAATGGAAAATTTGAAATTTAATGAACTAAATCTATCCGAAGGCATGCAGAAAGCCTTAGATGCCATGGGCTTTGAGGAGGCGACTCCAATCCAGTCCAAGGCGATCCCCCCGGTAATGGAGGGGCTGGACATCATTGGCCAGGCTCAGACGGGAACGGGCAAAACCTGTGCCTTCGGTATACCTATGGTTGAAATGATTGATCCCCGCAGCACCGCAGTGCAAGGCCTGATCCTGTGTCCTACCCGGGAACTAGCCATTCAGGTATCGGAGGAAATCAAGAACCTGTGCCGATATAAAAAGGGAATCAAAACCCTGCCCATATACGGAGGTCAGCCCATCGACCGACAGATCATGGCTTTGAAAAACAAGCCTCAGATCATCATTGGCACACCGGGCCGGGTCATGGACCACATGCGTCGCCACACCCTGAAATTTAAAGAACTGAAGATGATCGTTCTGGATGAAGCTGATGAAATGCTCAACATGGGATTCCGTGAAGATATCGATACCATCCTGAAGGAAATTCCGGAAGATCGGCAGACCCTGCTATTTTCAGCCACCATGTCTCCGGAAATCCTGGACATTACTAAGCTGTATCAGAAAGAGCCGGTGCTGATCAAAACGGTTCATAAGGAAATCACCATGCCTTTGACGGAGCAATATTACCTGGAAGTCCGGGAATCCTCCAAGCTGGAGCTCCTTTGCCGAATGATCGATGCCAAGAATATCAAGCTGGGCATTGTCTTCTGCAACACTAAAAGAAAGGTGGATGAGGTAACGACAGCCCTACAGACCAGAGGTTTTTCAGCCGAGTCCCTCCACGGAGATATGAAGCAGACGGAACGGGACCGGGTCATGAACAAGTTCCGAAAAGGACTGGTGGAGATTTTGATTGCCACAGACGTAGCTGCCCGGGGCATCGACGTAAACAACGTGGAAGCGGTATTCAACTATGACATTCCCAGTGATGAAGAATATTACGTTCACCGGATCGGAAGAACCGGACGGGCAGGAAAGAAGGGGATTTCCTACTCCTTTATTTTTGGGAGAGACATTTATAAACTGAAGGATATTCAGCGGTACACCAAGACGGAGATTCTTCCAATGAAACCGCCTAGCTTGTCCGATATTGAAGGGGTCAAGCAGGACGAAACCATGAAGGAAATCCTGGATGTCATCCTGAAAGGGCAGCATACCAAATATATGGCTGTCGTGGAAAGGATCCTGGAAAATTCCGATGATGCCACCACTTTAGACCTGGCAGCAGCCTTGTATAAAATCGCTTTCGGTGATCTGGAAACCAGAGGATACGGGGAAGAATCGGACCTGGATGATGATGAGATGATGTACTCTTCCGGAGGAATGGCCAGGCTGTTCCTCAACGCTGGAGTCATGGACGGCATCCAGCCGAAGAATATCGTATCAGCCATTGCTTCCCGGTCCTCCATGCCCGGCAAGATGATAGGAGCCATCGATATCCACAAGCAGTTTACCTTCATTGAAGTACCGGAAAAATATGCGGATGAAGTGGTGCTGGCTATGGCGGATTTCACCCACAGGGGAAGAGCCCTTCAGATTGAAAAGGCTTCCAAGAAACAGAAAACCGGCAGCCGTGGCCGAAATAAAAGCTATGGAGGGGCACCCAGCCCTGCCGGCTTTGCTCGAAAGAGAATCGAACAGAAAAAGACAAAGCGAAAATAATCCAATAAGAAGACCAACTAGAAAAGGAGCGATTTCATGAGAATCGCTCCTTTGTTGTCGTTGGTTTTTGGTTTTCCAATGGACCTGATTTACAGGTTGGGTCCGGTCAGTTTGATGGGCTTGCACTTGATCAGCTTACCAGCTCCCTTTTCGCCCAGGAATTCGCCATCTTTATATACCAGACGGCCCCGGCTGTAGGTAGCAACCGGATATCCCTTGACTTCCACGCCTTCCCAGATGGTGTGATCCAGGTTGCCGTGCATTTCTTCATTGTTAATGACCACTTTTTTCTTGGGGTCATACAGAACGATGTCCGCATCCAGTCCTACTCTCAGGTCGCCCTTGATGTGGTCCAGTCCGAAAAGCTTGGCCGGATTGGAAGCACTGATTTCAACAGCCTTGTTGAAGGAAATGCGACCCTTGTTTGCTTCGGACAGAATGTAGGGGTACATATTTTCAATACCCGCACAGCCGTTGGGGATGGTGGTGAAGTTGCCCGGTGTGCCGTCCTTCTTGGTGATTCCCCAGTCTTTTTCTGCCTGAGTGAACGGGCAGTGGTCGGTGGCCAGGGTAGCAATGTCCCCTCTCTTAATAGCAGCCCAGAGAGCATCCTGAGATGGCTTGCCCTTCATCGGAGGAGAGCAGACAAAGTCTCTGCCCCGTTCTCTCTTGTAAACTTCATTGGTGAAGTGGAGGTACTGGGGACAGGTTTCGGCAAAGATGGGGTATCCTTCATCTCTGGCCTGGGTAACGGCGTCTACACCCTGCTTGTCAGCCAGGTGAACGATATAGAGGGAAGTGCCGGCCATTTTTGCCAGATTGATGGCCCGTACGTCCGCTTCCCCTTCCACATCTTCATTCTTGGCCATGTAATGCCACCAGGCATCGGTTTTGCCTTCGGAAAGATATTTGGCAACCAAAACGTTGTTCACGTCTCTGTTTTCTGCGTGTACTCCAACTAACGCACCAATCTTGGCCGCCTTCTGGAGAACTTTGTAGAAAGAACCATCATCAACCCCAAAGTCGTAAACCATGAAGACTTTAAAGGACGGAATTCCGAATTTAACGGCATCTTCCATGCTGTCCAGCATTTCATCGGTCGAAACATCGCAGACCCCTACGTGGAAGGAATAGTCTACGGCAGCATCAGGAGCAGCCAGGGCGTCTCTTCGCTTTACAGCATCCAGCATGGTTTCTCCTTTGCCCTGAAGGACGAAGTCGAATACGGTGGTGGTACCGCCACAAGCCGCGGATTTGGTTCCGGTGTAGTAGTCATCGGAAGAAATGGTACCGCCGAAGGGCATGGCCAGATGAGTGTGGCCGTCAATAGCGCCAGGAAGAACCATTCGGCCCTTGGCATCCACTACTTCGGTGTTCTTGCCGGGTTTCAGATTCATGCCGATGGCAGAGATTTTGCCATCTTTTACAGCGATGTCGGCTTTGAAGGTCGAAGTTGCTGTGACAAGAGTACCGCCTTTGATTAATAAATCCATGATAAAACCTCCTCTAAAAAAATGTGTTTTAAAAAGCAGGAGCCCTTGGGTCACAAAGGCTCCTGCGGGGTTATGATGTTGATCTTAAGTTTTGATGATAACTTAAGCGGAAGCTCTTTCGGTAAGGGCTTCGTGTTCTTCGTCAGTCAGGAAGGAAGTTTTTTCGTTCTTCATCAGAAGCATGTAAACAACCAGTCCTACAAAGAATCCGAATACATATCCGTTAGCAGCGATCCAGTGAAGAAGAGTTCCGAAAGCAGTTCCGGCACCAACTCCGAAGTTGCCCATCAGGGGCAGGGCGAAGGCTACAACCCAGGCAATAATAGCTCGGACATTGAAACCATTCTGATACCAGTATCGACCCTCAGGTCCCTGGAACAGAGCCATAACGTCGATGTTTCTCTTCTTGACCAGATAGTAGTCAGCTACGAAGATGGCAGCGATGGGGGACAGGATGGATCCGTAAGTACCCAGCCATCCGAAGATGTAAGCGCCGGCTCCGCCGAAGATCCACCAGGGCTGGAAGGCTACAGCGATGACGCAGGTAGCAACTACACCCATCTTATAGGAGATCCTGCTGGGGGAGATGTTGGAAAATCCGTTGGCAGGAGCTACTACGTTAGCAGCGATGTTAGTGGTCAGGGTAGCAATGATGACACCCAGAGAGGTTACGATGACGACAATCGGATTGTCAAGCATCAGCAGTACGGCTGTCGGGTCAAAGATGGCTTCGCCCATAACCAGCTTAGTGGACTGTGCGAAGTAAGCTCCGACGAAAGCACATACAGCCATCATCAGCGGCATACCATAGAGCTGTCCTCTGAACTGAGCCTTCTGGGATTTTGCATATCGGGAGAAGTCGGGAATGTTCAGTGCCATGGTGGCCCAGAAAGCGATGTTGGCAGTCAGTCCGCCCATGAATACATACCAGAATCCGCCATTGGCATCAGTCAGGGTGTAGTCGGTAGCGGCCTGAGTGATGTCTCCGATGGAGAAACCAGCACCCAGTGCTAAGTTGGTTGCCCAGATCAGCAGAGCGATGGTCAGGACGATCAGGATCGGTCCACCGACGGCTTCCATAGCCTTGATGCTTTCAGAACCGGTGTAAGCGATCCATAAAACAAATAATAAGAAGATTCCGAATCCGATGAAAGGCGCAGCCGTCATGGATGAGAAGCTGGGTACGAAGACTGCAATGATGGCAACGAAGGAAGCTCCTCCGATCCAGGACTGGATCGCACACCATCCGCAGGCAGTCAGGGCTCGGGATAAGGAAGGAATGTGAGCGCCGACAGAACCAAAGGTCAGTCTTGCAAATACCGGGAAAGGAATACCATATCGGGTTCCTGCATGGGAGTTGAGCTGAATAGGAATCAGGATAATGATGTTTCCTAACGCTACGTTGAATACTGCCAGCCAGGGAGAAAGTCCCAGACCGACCAAGGATGAGGCCATTGTGAAGGATGGGATGCAGACGGACATACCGACCCACAGCATGCTGATGTGGTATGTGGTCCATGTTCGCTGAGAGATCGAGGTCGGAGCAAGGTCTTCATTGTAATACTTGGATGAAGAAAGCTCGGCTCTAGCCACGTCCGTCAATTCGAACAAACCGTCTCGTTCAACTTGTGTGTACTTTGACATTTAAACACCTCCATAAAAAATTTAGGTAAAATATTACGTCTCAATTATACTACAGGTTGATCGAAATGTAACTAGTTTTTTTCATTTATATTACAATTTTTAAAATATTGTATCAATTTGCTCTGAACCATTGAAAAAAGGCCCATCTTTAAGGAATGAGCCCTTTTGGATTTAGTTGATTTTGGCTATTTTTCGCCATCTGAAACAGCACCGATTCCGGAGAAGAGAATCCGGAAAAATTCCGGATCCCGGGCCATGGAATCTTCTGGTAAATCCGTTGAAATGCCCGGATGGCCCTCTGTGGGAAGTTGAAACATCGTGTAGAAACTGATGGCTCCCAGAAGGGCAGTAGCTCCGACCACCGGATCAGTTTTCCGGACTTCACCCCGGCGGATTCCATCCTCCAGAAGAAGCTGAAGGAACTGATGCTTCACTTTGAAAAAACGGTGGATCAATCCCTGGACTTCATGATTGGCTGAAAAATCCGGGGACATCATTTCCTGGGCCAGCACATTGGAGCGAGGCCCGTATTCTTCCATATTCTGCCGCTCCAGGGTATAAAAAATTTTGATTTTTTCTTCTGTGGTATCCGGCGAGGAACGAATCCTGTCCAGGGTTTCCTGGTCTTCCTTGATTTTCAGATGGAGAAGCTCTTCCAGCAGGGTGTCCTTGCTCTGAAAGTACTCATAAAAGGTGCCTTTGCCGATGTCGGCATGTCTGGCGATATCCTGGATCTTGGTTCTTTGATATCCCTTTTGGTAAAAAAGTTCAAAAGCAGAATTCAGAATCAGGTCTCGTTTATTGCCGGTTTCCCTCTCGTTTTTACCTCGGAATTTTTTACAAATGGCCTGCATGATGATGAGCCCTCCTGATTCCTTCTGTTTTCTGATCCTCTTCCATCCATTGCTTTTCCAGTTCCATGATCTGCTGATCCTTGGCCTGTCTTCTCAGATCCCGTTTCTGACGCTTGTCATCGATGGCCGAATAGAGAACCGGTATGAAAACCAGAGTTACCAAGGTAGAAGCGATCATGCCCCCGATGATGGAGATGGCCATGGGTGCCAGCATTTCGCCCCCTTCGCCGAGACCCAGCGACATGGGAATCATTCCAACGCAGGTGGTGGTGGTAGTCATGAGGATCGGTCGCATTCTCAGCTTGCCGGCCTGGACCAGGGCTTCGTCCCTGCCCATGACCTGCCGATTGTGAGAAATGAACTCAATCAGCAGGATGGCATTGTTAACCACGATACCCACTAGAAGGATCAATCCCAGGAATGAGGTCAGGGAGAGCCGGGTTCCGGTAAGGAAAAGGGCAAAAAAGGCCCCGGACATGGCAAAGGGGATGGACATCATAACAATGAAGGGCAATACCAT
>JBLJBD010000196.1:0-2154 GCA_047637815.1 Anaerovoracaceae bacterium | reverse complement strand
TGATGACCCTGAGCCATCAGTTCAGCCAGGCTGCAGCCGAGAGCCAGCACCTGTACCTGTCCGCCGGGGAGGCTGTGATGGCAGCCTACACCGGAACAGCCTTCAACACCTATTATGTGCTGAGCACCCTATGCCTGCTCCTCTTCTCCTATGCTTTACTGAAAAGTCCTCAATTCAAGGGATCAATAGGGCTGTGGGGATTGGCTTCCGGATTCTTTATGATCATCCCATCTTCAGCAGGAACCATCGGCATCATTTTTTCCCTGCTTTCTTTGATACCCTGGGTGGTTTTCGTTGCCTTGCTGATGGTCCACTTCCGAAAGTTGGCCTGACCCGGGCCCCTGCTCAATGAAGCAGGACCCGTTCTGCCGTTTGGATAATTTCCGGGTCGAACTGGGTTCCAGCGCACCGCTTCAATTCCTCCATGGCTTGTTCATGGCTTGAAATATCCCGATAGGTTCGATCTCCGGTCATCGCCTCATAAGCCTCCGCCACCGCGATGATTCTGGAGGCAAGGGGAATTTCCTGTCCGGAAAGTCCTCTGGGATAGCCGGTTCCGTCCCATCGTTCATGGTGGGAGAGCACGTGCTCCGCCAGTCTGGTGTAGACATCCGCTGATTTTAAAATGTGATAACTGACTTCCGGATGCCTTTTGATTTCATTAAATTCTTCCATGGTCAGATTTGCGGGCTTTTCCAGAATCGTCTTGCTGACGGTTACTTTTCCGATATCATGCATCAACCCAGATAGCTCAAGTTCCCCCAGCATTTCCTCATCCAGACCCATGGCCTCTCCAATCTGCCGACTGATTATGCTTACCCTTTCTGAATGGGTTTCTTCCCAGGAATTAGCATCACGGAGAGTCTGCATGATCAACTTAATCGTTTTATTTCTCATAGTCTGGCTTTCGGTGATTTTTTTGCGATACATAAAATCTTCTGCCTTTGCGAAGACCTCTTTGATGTCCTGCTCTGGCTTCTCTTTCGTATCCCACCCGATGGATACGGAAACGACCACCTTGTCAATCTGCTGCAGGTCTATCGAATCGTAAATGCGCTTCATGATCAACTCAGCTTCCCGATGGCTGGTCTTAGGCAACAGAACGACAAATTCATCCCCACCAACTCTGGATATGATGTCGTCGGTACGGCATTCCTGTTTTAAAACCTGAGCCACCCGCTGCAGCAGCTGATCCCCCGCTTCATGACCAAAGGCATCATTGGTCAGTTTCAGTCCATTCACATCAATCATTGCGATGGTGAATGGCAGATTTCTGTCCGTATCCAGCCGCTTCAACTCTGCTTCGAAGAAGTGCCGGTTATAGAGGCCGGTCAACTGATCGTGGTAGCTGAGAAACTCGATTTTTTGCTGCTTTTCCTTTTTCTCGGTACAATCCCGGAACACAACAACAACACCTTTTATGCTGCCCTTTTCATCCCGGATAGGAGCTGCGCTGTCCTCAATGGGGACTTCCTCTCCCCTTTTCTTAATCAGCAAAGCATGATTTTCCAGTTCGATGGTTTCTTCCTTTTCAAAGACCTTTTCTACCGGATTATCACAGGGCCTCCTGGTGAATTCATGGATAACGTGGAATATTTCTTCAAAACGACGCCCCTTCGCTTCTCGCTGGGACCATCCCGTCAGTTCCTCAGCCACCCCATTCATGATATCTACCCGCCCATTCATATCCGTAGAAATCACCCCATCCCCGATGGAATGAAGAGTAGTTTTGAACAGGGACCTTTCTTCCCTCAGCAGGGCTTCCAGCTCTTTGATTCCGGTAATGTTGATATGGCAGCCCACCATACGAAGAGGTTTTTCCCCATCCCACTGGACCACCCGGCCAGAGCAGATGACCCAGACGGTCCTGCCATTTTTGTGATGATAGCGTACTTCGTTATAAAAAGGAACTGCGCCTCTGCTTTCTATATGGCTGTCGAATTGCTCCAAAACTGAAGGGAGGTCTTCCTGGTAGATCAATTTCTGCCAGGATTCCGGAGAGTTCTCGACTTCATCATCGGAATAACCGAACATGCTTTTAAAGGACGGGCTCAAGTACTCTTGGTTCGTCACCAGATTCCAATCCCAATAGCCGGACAAGGCATCCTCCAGAATGCTTTCCAGAATCTTCCGTTCTCTTTCAATCTTTTCCTG
>JBLJBD010000195.1:0-7500 GCA_047637815.1 Anaerovoracaceae bacterium | reverse complement strand
TCATTGGCTGAAGACAGCCCTCAATATGGGGATAAAATAGCCTCAATGAGCAATCCACATGGTAAAAGAAATATGGTCACTGCAGGGAAAATAGGGAGCGTGACGTTTTGGGACTATGAAGATGAATCGGAGAAGGCCAAATATTCAGTTATAACCCATTCATCCGTAATTTCGGAAGGAAGCAGCGGTAGTGCTTTACTCGATGAAGACTTGGATATCGTAGGCATAAATTTAGGCGGTAATGAGAATTTCTTTCACCAGTTTGTATCGGGGATTGCCATGCCAAATGATCAAGTGCGTGCATTTTTAGAGGATTGGGGTAAAAAGAGTTAAACCGATAACCTTGGGGAAGGAGATACCGAAGGATGAAGAAAAACTTTGCAGACAACAGGGAGCTAATGGAGATTAAAGAGGAAGACCTGATTCGGAGTGAAGATGGAAAATGCTATCTGGATCTGGATAAAACTTCCTCAAGAATTCCCGCGTCTGTAATCTTTGAACGCAATAAGGAAGAAATCCAAGCCATCATCGATTGTATATCCGATGGTATTTTTATTACCGACGGGGAAGGCTATACCCTGATGTACAATAAAACCTCTCAGGAGCATCTGGGAGAAGGGACTCCTAATATCATTGGCAAGAACGTCCGTGAAATCGTGGAGGAAGGGTACTGGAGCGAATCCCTCAGCCTGCAGGTCATCGAAAGCAGAAAGGCGGTCAGCAAAATCCAAATCGTCAATGACCAGGAATTACTATCGACCTCAATCCCCTATTTCCAAGATGGAAAGATTACCAAGATCATCACCACCGACAGAAATGTGGCGGATTTAGCAGAAATGAGCCGGCAGTTGCAAAAGACAACGAAAACTCTGGAGAAATACGAATCAGGGCTGGAGTATTACATAAGGCAGAGCACCAACAAGGATCCGATTGTCTGCAAAAGCAGTCAAATGAAGGAACTGATCGAATATGCCATAAAGGCGGCAAAGCAGGATGTAACAGTTCTGATACAAGGAGAATCGGGGGTTGGGAAAGAAGTGTTTGCCAATCTGATTTTTTGGAACAGCACGAGAAAAAACGGGCCATTCATAAAAATAAACTGTGCGACTATTCCGGAAAACCTCATTGAATCCGAGCTGTTCGGTTATGAAAAAGGGTCCTTTACCGGGGCGGAACAGAAGGGAAAGCCGGGCATTTTTGAAATTGCAGATAAGGGGACCATCCTCCTGGACGAAATCGGCGAGCTTCCCATGCATGTACAGCCGAAGCTGCTTCGGGTCCTGCAGGAAAAGGAATTTATGAGGATTGGCGGAAGGAACCCGATTCCCTTGGATGTTCGCGTCATTGCAGCCACCAATATTAAGCTTAAAAAAGCAGTAGCAGAAGGAAAGTTTCGGGAAGATTTATACTACCGGCTCAATATCATACCAATCGAAATACCGCCCCTTCGGAAAAGAGAGGATGACATCCCGGAGATGGTAAATAAATTTTTGCAGGAATTCAATAAGAAGTATCGCCAATCCAAGGAGATTGAAAAAGAGGCTTTGCTAGTCTTCGCAGATTACGACTGGCCGGGCAATGTGCGGGAGCTCAAGAACGTCATGGAGCGCCTGATCATAACCACCGAAGGAGACTTGATAACCAAAAGCCAGGTTTCCAGCCAGATTTACAGCGATAGGAGAGTAGAAGATATTCTGGCGGAAAAAGGAAAAACCTTGCAGGAACAGTTGGAAGCTTTTGAGAAGAGGCTTCTGGAACGAACCTACAAGCAGGCAGGATCCGGCAGTGAAACAGCCCGGATTCTGGGAGTAAACAAGTCCACCATTTCAAAAAAACTTAAAAAATATGGGCTCTGATCAGGGTTGCCAAATAGAAACTGCGTGGTTTCCGTTTAGCAACGCCTAAAAAGACTGATGATAGAGCCATTTGGAGTGACAAAGCGCGCCGGGAGTTTCCATTTGGAAACTCCCGGCGCGTCTTTATAGGAAAGACAGATTTTGAAATAATTGTTAGAATAGTGAAAAAACGTTGCAGATTCTGGTTTTGAGATAAATGTCACAGGGATTTTATGGGATGGCACGGATGTTGCGTATAGTATAAGTAAAACATTAATTCCCAAACCAGAATAAGGAGGCATCGAATTGAAAGTATTAATTGTAGGAGCCGGAGGACAGGGAGGAGCTTGTGCATCTATTCTCGCAAGACAAGAAAGCGTCGAGGAGATACGGCTGTATGACCTGGACCCCGGAACGGCAGCCATGGTTGCCCATCAGATTGACAATCCCAAAGTAGTCAGCGGAAAAGTGAACGCTACAGATCCGGAGGATGTGGCCCGAGCGGCGGAGGGCGTTGATATCGTTGTAGACATGGTCATGCCATGGATGGTTCCCTATGTAATGAAGGGAGCCCTCAAAGCGAAAGCAAACTATATCAACACAGCCTTTGACACGCCCTTCTGGGATGAATTCCTGGAAGGAAAAAGCACAGCGGAACTGACCCTGGCCAAGGAATTTAAAGAGGCTGGTCTCACTGCTCTTTTCGGATGTGGGTTTGCTCCCGGATGGACAAACGTGCTGGCAAGAAGGTTTGCAAACCGCTTAGATACAGTAGACAGCATCCGTATGAGAATCGGCAAAGCCACCTTGATTCCTGATGAAAAGCCCTTTGACTGGGCGTTGAGACCCTGGAATCCGGGATGGTCCCCAAAACAGGCATTGACAGACTGCGCTGCTCCGACCTATGCGCTGGAGGATGGAAAGTATGTGAAGTACCCGCCCTTTGGTGGCCTGGATATGTACGATTTCCCGGAACCAGTAGGCAAGCTTCCGATTACCCATCACTCCCATGAAGAAATTTACAGCATGCCATCAACCTTCAAAGGTGTCAAAGAAGTGGATTTTAAATACTACATGATGCTTCAACCGGCCATCTTCTATGCTTCGGGACTTTGCTCCGCAGAAGAGGTAGAAGTCAATGGGGTAAAGGTCAAGCCGATTGACGTAGTTACTTCTCTGATCCCCAAGCCCAGCGGCAACATCTTCGTAGAATCCGATGAAGCGCTGGAGAAAGCCGATAAGACAGCATTTATCGAGCTTGCGGTAGAAGTCGGCGGGACCAAAGACGGAAAGAAGGTAACCTGGATTGCAAATTGTCCTAAAATGAACGCCCCAGGCCCGGCTCTCAAAAAATTATACGGCACCTCATTAGTCTACGTAGCGTTGCCCTTAGCGATAGGAACCTTGCTGCTGGATGAAATGGAGATGGAAAAGGGCATTATCTTTGCAGATGAAATCGATCCGGAAAAATTCATCGACCGTATGATGGCAACGGGATATCCCTATCAGTGGAAGGAAACGCTTGTGGAAGGATAAGCATGATGACCAATAAAAAAGCCCTGAAATCAAAAAATATCTATACCGCCCTTTCCCCGGACCTTATTAACGGATATGTGATCCTGGAAGGCAATAAAATCAAAGAAGTAGTCACTTTAGAGGACGCTGGGAAGAAGCCCGGAATGCTGGACGGTGCAGAAATACTGTCCTATGAGGATCACTTCATCATGCCCGGATTCTGCGATTTTCATACCCACCTGCTGAGCGGAGCTATGCTGGAGCAGGACGGGATTCTGCGGTACACAACCTCTCCGGAGGAAGCGGCCCGGTATTTGTGGGAAAAGCATAAGGACAACCCTCAGAAAAAATGGATTTTAGGAGGCGCATGGGACCCGATCTTATGG
The DNA here is from genome assembly GCA_047637815.1 of Anaerovoracaceae bacterium. Taxonomy (GTDB): domain Bacteria; phylum Bacillota; class Clostridia; order Peptostreptococcales; family Anaerovoracaceae; genus UBA5559. Next base: position 3,764 of record JBLJBD010000195.1, on the reverse strand, counting down.
GGAGGCATCCAAGAGCCCTCGAAAGAAATCCTGGATCAATATTTCCCGGATACACCGGTCTTCTTGGTGAACAAAGAATGCCACGGCGCCTGGGTCAACAGTAAACTGCTGGAAGTCTTCCACATCAGCAGAGGGACTCCGGATCCGGAGAACGGATATTACAGCAGAACCCTGGAAGGGGAGCTGGGAGGGTATGTTCACGAAGGAGCCTTTGCAGCTATTCAGAATCAGATCTATGAGCGGATGTCCGATCGGGAATTGGCAGAATATGCCGTTTCCTCCGTGGCTTTGGCAAACCGGTACGGAATCACTTCCGTAGGAGATGTGGCAGGGGTCGGCCCTTTAAGAGAAAAGGCTTATGATATTCTTGAAAAGGAAAATCGGCTGTCGGTTCGAATCAATTTCTATGCCTTGATGGATGACGGAATGGAATCCATCAAGGAGAAGATGAACGTTTATGACAGCCCTCTTCTCAGGTGCGGGGGAACGAAAACCTTCATCGATGGGACTCCCCAGGGATATACCGGATACATGCTGGAAGATTGTTCAGACAGACCGGGGCTGAAGGGCAGCCCTCTTGTGGAACCGGAGGAGTTTATCAAAAGGATCTCTGAATTTCACAAGGAACGGATTCCGGTAAGGATTCATGCCTGTGGTGATGCGGGTGTCCGGCTGTCGCTGGATGCTTATGAAAAGGCCTTTGCTGACCAGGGCTATCATGGACTCCGGCATTCTGTCGAGCATATTGAGTCCATTGCAGCGGAAGATATCGTCCGCTTCGGGGAGCTTGGCATTGTAGCTTCGGTTCAGCCGGAACACATGCCGAAATACGATTTTGTCAATCATCCTTTCCATGGGATTTTAGGCAGGGAGAGAATGAAGCATTGCTGGCCCTTTGAGTCCCTCCGGCGAAGCGGAGCGATCCTTGCCTTTGGCACCGATTATCCGGTGGTAGATTTCAGCCCTTTCCGAGGCATTTACAGAGCAGTAACCCGAATGACCAATGAGGGCGAACCTCAGGGAGGATGGAATCCTTCGGAACGAGTATCGATTCACGAAGCCTTAAGGGCGTATACCTTCGGAGGTGCCTATGGTGCCGGAAGGGAAGGGGAGCTGGGGACCCTGGAGGCCGGGAAACTGGCCGATGTCATAGTAGTTAACAAGAATCTTTTCCACTGTGCAGAGGACCGGGAAGCCATGTTTGACATGCAGGTCCTGCTGACCATGGTCAATGGAGAGATTGTGTACGAAAAATAATGATGAGCCGGAATTTTCGGCTTTAAGGAGCCTTTATGAACAATTTATGCAAAAACAGCATCAATGTGACGGAATCCGTGCGAACGGATGAAGAGGCAATCAAAAAGAAAATGGATCTGCTGAACACCAAAATATTTGGGCTGTTCAGCCCGGTCTCCTATGAATTGAAGTCCAAGAAAAAAATCTATGTACCCTATGAGCTCTTGGTTTTCTCTTATGAAATACACCGGGGAAAACGAAAGGATTTAAAAAGGGGCATGTTCGACCGGGAAGGTCAGGTTGGAATCATCTTTGATCTTAACGAGGTGCACCCTTTCCATTATGATCTTTACGAGGATTTGGAGTTTAAGAAATACAGCCTGGAGAAATTGGATGGTGACTTGCTGAAAGACCAATGCCCGACAGAAGATGTAGAAAAGCAGTGTCGCGAATTCGTTCAATGGCGGGTTCTTCAGCGGGTTTTTCGAGATTTGGGACAAGTGGACCTGGTAAAGAGAGTAAAATTTTATCGGCCAGCCTGGGAATTGCTAGTTGAAGCAAGAAATCAAGAAATGATCCGATATGCCTATATGGATGGGTACGGATCAGAAAACGAACATGTTAGCGGCCTTAAAGTTAGGCTGGATATTTAAAGGAGGATTTTGAAATGATTGATTTTCAATCCCTGTGGGGTGGCTTGGACTGGCTCGTGCTGCTGGTTTATTTCGTTGGGGTCCTCAGTGTAGGTGTTTTCATGCACCGCACTGCAAGCAAGAGCTTTAAAAGCTTCTTTGTTGCCTCAAGAAGGCTGACGATCCCGGTTCTCATCGGTGTAGCAGCTGCTGGTTGGTATGACTCCTGGACAATTGTCGGATTAGCGGAATGCGGAGCCACGATGGGCATTTCCATTTTATTCATCTATGTTGTGCCAACGGCCATCATCCGGCTGCCCCTGGCAATTTGGATCGGGCCCTACACTCGAGACGCGATTCCGGATCACGTGGTCACCCTTCCCGACTTGATTCACTATTTCTATGACCGAAAGACTAAAGTTCTTGGAAGCGTTGTGCCGATTTTTTCAGTTCTCTATTCAGCGGCCTTACTATTTGCGGTAGGTGAAGTCCTTCATTTGGTTTCCGGATTTCCCATCTATACAGCCGTGGCAATTACGGGCGTTGGTATCATTTTTTATACAGCCATGGCCGGTTTGTGGGGCCTTGCAGTAACGGACCTGATCCAGTTTGCTGTTATGACCGTTTCTGCCGGTGCTGTTGCTCTTGGGATTATTACCTACTTCGGAGGCTTGGCCCCAATGTATGAGCAGATCGCAGCCATTGATCCCCTTCTGCTAACCCCCCTCGGACATAATACGGCCCTTGACGTCCTGGCCTGGGTCATCTCAGCAGCAGCCCTTTACGTCAACGCCCAGAGTTATCAGCGTTTTGGAGCAGCCAAAGGCGGTGCTCAGATTAAAGTGTCTTATACACTGATGCTGACTCTGGGAATCTGCTTCAGTACTGTTATGGTGTTTGCAGGCATGGCTTCTGCTGTAATGTTCCCGGATGCCAGCACGGTAGCTGAAGGATTCTGGGGAACCGTATTTACGGTGCTTCCGGCAGGATTCCGAGGATTGTTCGTTGCTGCTTTGGTAGCGGCGGTCATGTCCACATCCAGCGCGGATATCCTGATCAGTGCGGCGATTTTAGCTAAAGATGTCATCAAGGACTTCTTTGTACCCAACCTATCCGATCAGGGCACACTGAAACTGACCCGAGCGCTGATTGTTGTTTTAGGAATTTTCATCATATTCGGTACCTATTTCTGGAGCGATGGCATCGGAAAGGCTTATTACTATATTGGCGGATTCCAAGTAGCGGTATTTTTTATTCCTATTGTTGGAGGCTTCTTCTATAAGAGAAAGACAGCAACTGGTGGATTTATAACCGTTTTAGCCGGCATCTTCGGCTATGCTATCTGGCAGTTCGGACTGGGAAGTCCCTTCAAACGTATTTACCTGGGTATTGAGCTTGGTGGTTTACTTTATTGCCTGCAATGCGACCTACAAAGGTGGCAGCAATGGCATGAAGCAAGTAGCATAAGGAGGTATGATCATGTCAGCATCACAAACGTTTATGGCAAAGGTAGCATCCTTCCTGCCAGTCGTCGCAGTCCTTGTGAGCATATTCATCTTGTATGGATTTGCCACTGGAAATTCAGCAATTATCTGGTTTCTGCTAATCGTGAACTTCATTTCTGGACCAGCTTGCTTGTTTTTCTACCTGCTCGAAGTTAAAAAAGGTGTGTTCAAGAATCAGCCGGAAGAATAAGAATATTGAATGAACCCTTGGGCGCCACTATTGTGGCGCCCCTTTTGATTTTTATGGTATAATAAACTCATTATAAGATAAAATAAGGAGGAACCCTAATGCCACTGGAAATCATCCGAAACGACATCACCAAGGTACAGGTGGACGCCATCGTCAACGCTGCCAATTCCTCTTTACTGGGAGGCGGAGGCGTGGATGGAG
>JBLJBD010000194.1:0-16366 GCA_047637815.1 Anaerovoracaceae bacterium | reverse complement strand
ACGGAAAGGGAAACTACCAGGGAAGCCATCAGAGCGATGATCATGGTATAGCAAAAATCCTTAAACATCAGGGAGGCGATCCCACTACTCATGGCTATAGGAAGGAACACTAATACCGTGGTCAATGTCGAGGCGATGACGGCAAGGAATATCTCCTTGCTGCCTTCCCGGGCGGCTTCTGCGGCACTGTCCGTCATTTGTCGGTAGCGGAAAATGTTTTCCAGTACGACGATGGAGTTGTCCACCAACATTCCCACCACGATGGTCAGGGCGGACAGGGTGATCAGATTCAGGGTCATTCCCCAGTAATTCATCAGGGCAAAGGTTGCCAGCAGAGAAGTGGGGATGGAAATGGCCACCACCAGGGTGGTGCGGATATTACTGAGGAACAGGAAGACGACCAGGATGGCCAGAAGGCCGCCGGCCAGTGCAGAACTAGTGACGGAAGAGATGGAATTCCGAATATAATCCGCCTGGTCGAATCCGACGGTGAAGGAAAGCTCCGGATACTGCTTCTGCAATTCCTCAACCGTTTCCCGAATATCATCGGATACACCTACTGTGTTGGCGTCAGACTGCTTGGTGATGGAAAGGGCGATGGCTGTCTGACTGTCAATTCGGCTGATGGAATCCTGTTCCTTAATCTGTTTGGTGATGGTGGCCAGGTCGCTGAGCCGGAGGATGCTCCGGTCAGCTACGGGTACAGGAATGTTGCCGATATCCTCCACTTTTTCAAACTGGCCGATGGAACGGACGATGACTTCGGTGGAACCCTGGGAAATGTCGCCGCTGGGCATATTGATGTTCTCAGCTGCCAGGATCTGTGCAATTTGGGAAAGAGATAAACCGTATCCCTGCAGCTTTTCCTGACTGAATGCCATGGATACTTCTTCTTCCACGCCGCCGATGATAGAGACGGAGGCTACGCCGGCTACCCGTTCCAGCCTGGACAGGATATTTCCGTCAATTTGATTGTTCAGCTCCGCCAGGGATTGGTCCCCGGAAACGTAGACCTGAATCACCGGAGTGGCACTCATATCCATTTTAATGACCGTGGGATCGCCGGCTTCTTCCGGCAGGTAGTCCGTAATCAGGGCGATTTTTTCCCGCATATCAAGAGTTGCAAAGTTCATGTCGGTATCGATCTGGAACTGGACGACTACAATGGACTGGCCCTCCATGGTAACGGACTGGAGCTGATCCAGACCTTCCACTGTGGCCAGAGCCTGTTCCACCGGTTTGGTGATGATGCTTTCCACCTCTTCCGGCGAGGCATTGGGGTAATTGGTCATGACCAGGGCAACCGGGTATTCGATTTTAGGCAGCAGATCCAGGGGAATCCCTGTGATGGCTGCTATGCCCACCACCACCACCATCAGCATCAGCATGATGGTGGCAACGGGTCTTTTTATAGCTAGACTGGATAGATTCATCGCTTATTCCCCCGTCCCATTGGTGATGATGTTGACTTCCTGACCCTCAGTCACGAATTGCTGACCTTCCACGACAATAGTCTCTCCTTCGTTTACACCACTGACGATTTCTGTCCACTCACCGTTGTCAAGGCCGGTTTCAACAGGCCGGAAGGAAGGAATCTTATCCTTGAGCACGACGACAGAGGCTTCTCCATTCTTGATGATGACAGCCTTAGAGGGAACCATCAGGACATTGGTCCGCTCATCGGATACGATGCGAATCTCGGCAAACATTCCTGCCTTGACGATTCTCTCCGGATCCTGGATGGAAAATTCCACCGGATAGGTCAGGGTGCCCTGAGCAGGGGCAGGAGAAAGGGCATCGACTGTTCCTTTAATCGGTTCGCCCCCGATGGTGCTGATGATGATTTCTACCGGATCCCCTTGCCGGATCCGTCCGGCCAGGAATTCGGAAATGGTGGTTTTTATTCGCAGGCTGCTGACGTCCGCCAGGGTTGCGGCCGGAGAACCGGGAGCAGCAGTGGAACCCTGGGACACATTGATGGAAGTCACATATCCGCTGATGGGTGCGGTGACTCTCGTATTGGAATAAGCCTCAGAGGCAGTAGTAAAGGAAGCGACAGCCGACTCGTACTGAACCCGGGCTTGTTCGTAGTCGTTTTGGGAAACGGCCCCTTCGCTGTAAAGCACTTTCATATTATCAAAGGTTCGCTTTGACAGATCCAGGGCAGCCTTTGCCTGGTTGTAGCTGGCAGCGATCTGGGTACCTTCTATGGTAAAGAGGAGATCTCCTTTGTTGACCTGGTCCCCCAGACTGACAAAAACAGCCGTTACTTCACCGCCGGCTGAGGGGAGGATGGTAACCTCTTCCTTGGGTTCAACCCTTCCGGTAAGAGGGGACTGAGCCTCCAGGGAACCATAAGCGACCTGTTCTGTTGTAACATTAGCCAGCTGAGGTGCCTCTTCCGGGGCAGGGGAAAAGGTCTGAATAAAGCGCAGGGCGATGATGGCGATCAGAATAATCCCGATCAGGATCAGAATGATTTTCCGCCGGTTTCTTTTTTTAGGAAGGTTTTCCTCCGGGGATCCTTCATTGGATAAAAGCCCCTTATCCTCTGGATGCAGGGCTGGATTTTCATGTCTTTCGTCTTTCACGCAAGTTCCTCCTCTGAATGCTGAATGATTGAATTAATATGCCGACCCGCCGGTCGACGTTTAAATGATATAGGAATCGACCTCCGAAGTCAACTGAAAATTTGGTGAAGGAACTGTTGCCGGCCGGGCTTAAAAGGGGTACATATAGAAAATGACGCAATATAAAGGGAAAGAAGGTTGAATCGTGACGACAGGCAGAATAAAAACACAAGAAGAAGCAATCCGTATATTAGATATACTGGGAGAAGAATATCCGGAGGCTCAGTGCGCTTTGGATTTTGGCACTCGATTTCAGCTTTTGGTGGCAGTAGTCCTGTCAGCCCAGACAACGGATAAAAGCGTGAATAAGGTAACCCCCGGTCTTTTCGCCCGTTATCCGGATTCGAAGGCACTGGCAGGGGCATCCCCGGGTGAGGTGGAAGAAATTCTGAGGAGCATCGGCATGTATCGGACCAAGGCCAGGAATATCATTGCCCTGAGCCAGGAACTGGAACTAAAGCATGAAGGCCGGGTGCCGGAGGATTATGAGGCCCTGATCTCCCTGCCGGGGGTAGGCAGGAAAACGGCCAATGTTGTCCTTTCTGTGGGTTTCGGCCACCAGCGGATAGCGGTGGACACCCATGTGTTCCGGGTGGCGAATCGGCTTGGCCTGGCTGAAGCGAAGGACCCTCTTAAGACCGAAATAGCCCTGATGGAAATCCTGCCGGAGGAACGCTGGTCCGAGGCCCATCACAGCTTGATTTTTCATGGCAGAAATTGCTGCGACGCAAAAAAGCCCCGTTGCAGTTCCTGCCCGGTGGCTTTTCTTTGTCGATATGGATCCGGCCTGTAATCGGGAGGATTTGAATTCCCTTACAGGTTGGCCCCACAGCATTTTTTGTATTTTTTTCCGCTGCCGCAGGGACAGGGATCATTTCTTCCCGGCTGTTTGTCCTTGATGACGGTTCGGGATCGCTTGTAGGCTGTTATGATGGATTCTCTGGTATCATCGGTGAGGATGACTTCCCATTGGGGCAGGGTATAGAGATAATCGGCTTCCGCAACAAGCATATTGTAATACAGCTTTTCATAATCGATATCCAACAGGATCAGGGCATTCTCATCAAAGCCCTGAAAATCCTGAGCAACGTTCAGGCTGGAATTGATTCCATCCAGAAATCCCATGAAGATGACTGGATCGGCTTCGTAACGGGCAGCCAGTTCGCTGAAAGTCCCCTGAATATTGTCGGTCGGATTATCCAGTATAGCGCTGTAGATTCTTTTTTCCGTGCTGCTGTATTTTTCCCAGAATTCCGGAAAGGAATCATCGGTCTGTTCGTTGATGGTTTTTTCCCACTGTTCATAAAGAGTCATATTCGTTCTCTCCTTAATTGTATGGTGATAACTTATTTTTATTGAAGAGCTTTTCTGGCGATTTCGATGACATCTCCCATGACGGCACTGCCGGTGGGAAGGGGTCCTGCCCCTTTGCCATAGAACATTAGCTCATCCACAGCGTTGCCCCGGACGAAGATGGCATTGAATTCGTTACTGACTCCGGCAAGGGGATGATCGGCAGGAAGCCGCATGGGCTTAACGGAATATTCAATATTTCCTTCCCCGTCTTTTTTGGCAGCGGCGATCAGCTTGATTTTTTCGTTGCTTTCAGAGGCTTCCCGTATGTCTTCCTTTGTTATACCGGTGATGCCCACTCTGGGGATTTCCTCCGGTTTTACCCGGATTCCGAAGGCCAGGGCCATCAGGATGGCCAGCTTGTTGGCCACATCGATTCCTTCCACATCTGCGGTGGGGTCTGCTTCTGCGAATCCCTTGGCTTGAGCGTCCTTCAGCACGTCTTCGTACTCAAAGCCAAATTCGGTCATCTGGGTCAGAATATAGTTGGTGGTACCGTTGACGATTCCCAAAATTTCCATATAATCATTAGCCTGGAGGACGGAAGTCAGAGCATTGATGATGGGAATGCCCCCTCCGACACTGGCTTCAAATTTAAAAATCACTCCATGTTCGGCCGCCGTGTCCATCAGAAGGTCATAATTGGCGGCTACAGCCGCTTTGTTGGCCGTTACCACATGTTTGCCGTTTTTCATGGCTTCCAGCATGAAGGACGTAGCTGGTTCGATTCCGCCGAGCAGCTCGATGACGATGGAGATTTCCGGGTCCTTGAATATATCCTCCGGGTTTTGTGTGAACTGATCCCTGGTGACCTGCACCCCTCGCTCCCGTTCCGTATCCTTTTCCAGAATGCGGGTAATGGCAAAGTCCATCCCGGTGTTCTTTTTGATGATTTCTCGGTTCATTTCCAATGTCTTATAGGTTCCGGTTCCGATATTGCCGAAGCCCATAAGACCGATTTTTACGGTTTTCATAAAATCCTCCTTTTTTCCCTAATTATGAAATTATATATCAAAAAGCCGATTTTGTCTTTACAATTCTTTAAAAAATTATATCATAGAATCTGATTGCCCGGACTCTTTCGGGCCCAAAATCGATTTGCGGAACAGATGAAACAGAAGGAGGTTCGGAATGCCCCTGCACATCGTACTGGTGGAACCTGAGATTCCCCCCAATACCGGAAACATTGCCCGATCCTGCGCCGCTACAGGAACGGTACTCCACCTGGTGAAGCCCCTTGGCTTTTCCATTGACGACAAGACGGTAAAGCGGGCCGGCCTGGATTATTGGCCCTTTGTAAAGCTGGAGATCCATGAAAATCTGAATGAATTTTTACAAAAGTACGGAGATCGAAGGATGCATCTGGCCACCACAAAAGGAATCCTCCGCCATACTGAGGCAGATTTCATGGATGAAGACATGATCCTTTTTGGAAAAGAAACAGCCGGTCTGCCCAGTGATCTGCTGGAAGAACGACGACATCAGACCATCCGGATCCCAATGGCGGAGGATGTGAGACTCCGGTCCCTGAACCTGTCCAACTCGGTGAGCATCGTCCTCTTCGAAGCCCTTCGCCAATTGGACTTTCCAAATCTGAAATAAAATGGTATAATATTTGCATGCGGTTTGGAAGTTTTCCGAATATTTCGGGTATCATTCTACCGTATGAAAAGGAGCGGAAACATGAAGCTTGGTTATGATCTGACAATTAAACAGACCCAGAATCTGGTCATGACACCGGAGCTGATTCAGGCGATTCAAATCCTGCAGTTCAATACTCAGGAACTGGAAAGCTATGTTCAGGAACAGCTCCTGACCAATCCACTCCTGGAAAACGAAGCCTCCACCGAAAGCCGGGAAGAGGGCAGCCCTTCAGACTTTGCTGAAAAGGAAAGCGTCGAAGGGGATCTGGACAAAATCAGCGATAAGGAATGGCAGGATGCGCTGCTGGAGCGGTATGATGACATCAGTTACAAGCAGTGGGAGCAGAAGCCGGATAATCCGGAATATACCTTTGAACAGTTTACCTGCTCAGAAGTCACTCTGACGGAACACTTGCTCTTTCAGCTTCAGTTTGCGGAAATCAAAAAGCGCTGTCGCCTGTTAGGCAAATATATGATCGAATCCCTGGATGACAACGGTTATATGACCCTGACCACGGAGGAAATCGCCCGAGCTTCCGGTGTCTGCCTTCAGGATGTGGAAAAGGTCCTGGAGGTCATCCAGACCTTTGAACCCTACGGGGTAGGTGCCCGGGACCTGAAGGACTGCCTGCTCATACAGCTGAGGAACACGGGGCAGCTGTCTGATGAACTGGAACGGGTCGTTCTGGAATATCTGGAGGACATCGCTTCCAACCGGATCAGCGTTATTTCCAGGGAACTGGGGGTAAGCTGCCTGGAAGCCCAGGATATGGCAGACCTGATCCGAAGCCTGGAACCGAAGCCAGGGCGGGAATTTGCCTGTCAGACCTCCACCCGATACATCGTCCCTGATGTTCTCGTCGAGAAGGTGGAAGGAGAGTATGTGGTGACGGTCAATGAATCCAGCACTCCCAGGCTCACTCTCAGCTCCTATTACCAGAAATTGATGAAACAGAGTGACGAAGATGAAAATCTGTCGAAATTCCTCTCCGGTCGCTATAATTCTGCGATATGGCTGATAAAAAGTATAGAACAAAGGAAGCAAACCATATATAATGTTGTCAGGGCGGTGGTTCGTTACCAGAAGGATTTTTTCGATCTGGGAACCAAGTACATGAAAACCCTGACCCTGAAACAAATTGCCGAGGAGGTGGGCATCCATGAGTCCACCGTCAGCCGTTCCATCAACGGCAAGTATATGCAGACCCCCAGAGGGGTATATGAAATCCGTTATTTCTTTTCCAGCGGCGTAGCCGATGATAAAGGAGAGGGTATTTCCTCCTCCAGCATCAAGGAATTTATAAAAGAAATGATCAATAGCGAAGATCCGGCCAGTCCGCTCAGCGACCAGGAAATGGTTGCCATGCTGGCGGAAAAAGGGATCGAACTTTCCCGGCGCACCGTGGCCAAGTACCGGGATGAACTGAAAATCCCTTCCTCCTCTAAGAGGAAGAGATATTAATATTTATTAGGAGGAAAGAAGAATGAGTACAAAAGTAGGTATTAATGGGTTTGGGAGAATCGGAAGACTGGTTTTCAGCGCTATGACAGAACAGGGGCTGCTTAGCAGTAAATTTGACGTAGTTGCCATCGTTGATGTGACTACCGATGCTAAGTATTTTGCATATCAGCTGAAATATGATTCCACTCAGGGGAAATTCAAAGGTGAACTGGCTACCAAAAAAAGCTCTCCGGAAGCGGCAGAGGATGATATTCTGGTAGTGAACGGTCATGAGATCAAGTGCATCATGGCCACAAAAGAGCCTTCTCAGCTGCCCTGGAAAGAACTGGGCGTTGAGTACGTCATCGAATCCACTGGATTATTCACCGATTCCGAAAAGGCCAAGGGCCATCTGGAAGCCGGTGCGAAGAAAGTCATCATTTCCGCTCCCGGAAAAGGCGATGTGAAGACCATTGTCATGGGAGTCAACGAGCAGGAATACGATCCGGCTCTGCACAACATCGTTTCCAACGCTTCCTGCACCACCAACTGCCTGGCACCGCTGGTTCACGTGCTTCTGAAAGAAGGCGTCGGCGTTGAAACCGGACTGATGACTACCATCCATTCCTATACAGCAACCCAGAAAACCGTTGACGGTCCCTCTAAAAAGGACTGGAGAGGCGGAAGAGCGGCTGCCATCAATATCATCCCTTCCACCACTGGAGCCGCCAAGGCTGTGGGTGAGGTTCTGCCGGCTACCAAGGGCAAGCTGACTGGTATGTCCTTCCGTGTGCCTACCCCCACCGTTTCCGTAGTGGATCTGACCTTCACCGCAGCCAGAGATACCTCCATTGAGGAAATCGACGGCCTGATGAAGAAAGCTTCTGAAACCTACCTGAAGGATATCCTGGGCTATGGCAACGAAGAAGTGGTTTCCACCGACTTCATCCATGACGAAAGGTCCTCCATCTATGATTCCCTGGCAACCCTCCAGAACAATCTGCCGGGGGAAAAGCGATTCTTCAAGGTGGTTTCCTGGTACGACAACGAGTGGGGTTATTCCAACCGTGTCGTGGATCTGCTGACTTATATGGCAGGGAAATAGGAGGTGTCCTATGAGCAAAAAGACCATCCGGGACATTGACGTCCGGGGGAAAAAGGTCATCGTCCGCTGCGACTTCAATGTGCCACTGGACGATAAGGGAAATATCACCGATGATATCCGTATCACGGCGGCCCTTCCCACGATACAGTACCTGATAGAAAACAAGGCGAAAATCATCCTGATGTCCCATATGGGACGTCCGGATGGGGAAGCCAACATGAAATACACCTTAAAGCCGGTGGCGGAGCGTCTGGTTAAGCTGCTGGGCCAGCCGGTGGCTTTTGTCAGTTCTCCCGCAGTCGTGGATGAGCATGTAAAGGCTGCCGCCGATCGTCTGGGAGAGGGTCATGTCCTTCTGCTGGAGAATCTTCGGTTCCGGAAGGAAGAAACCAAAAACGGGGAGGAATTCTCCAAAGAACTGGCTTCCCTGGCAGAAATCTTTGTCAATGATGCCTTTGGTACAGCCCATCGGGCCCACTCCTCTACCGCTGGAATTGCAGCGTTTCTGCCTGCTATATCCGGATTTCTGATTGAAAAGGAAGTCAAGTTCCTGGGTGGAGCCGTGGAAAACCCGGAAAGGCCCTTTGTAGCCATCATGGGTGGATCCAAGGTGGGAGACAAGATTCTGGTCATTGAAAATCTGCTGAAAAAGGTCGATACCTTGATTATCGGGGGAGGCATGATGTTTACCTTCTTCAAGGCTCAGGGCCTGGAAATCGGGAAATCCATCCTGGATGCAGACAATGTCGGGCTTGCGGCGGATCTGATGAAAAAAGCAGAAGAAGCTGGTGTCAAGTTGCTTCTTCCGGTGGACACGGTCGCTGCCACGGAGTTCAGCAATGAGGCAGAAGCCGATGTCTACGCTAAGGATGCCATTCCGGCGGACCGAATGGGCATGGATATCGGACCCGAGTCCATCAAGCTTTTTGAAGAAGAAATCGCTAAAGCAAAGACTATTATCTGGAACGGCCCGGTTGGGGTTTTTGAGATGCCCAGCTTTGCCGAGGGAACCCGGTCTATTGCCGAAGCCCTGGCTGATTCCGACGGGGTTACCATCATCGGTGGCGGAGATTCTGCTGCAGCCGTGGAACTGTTTGGACTTGCCGAGGAGATGACCCACATCTCAACCGGTGGCGGAGCTTCTCTGGAATTCCTGGAAGGAAAGGAACTGCCGGGAATCGCTGTCCTGGAGGACAAATAAGACCGGAACTAAAATTAGATTGTTATAGTAATCATCATGAATGAATTGAAACAAGGGGGAAGGGATTATGCGGATACCATTGATCGCAGGGAACTGGAAAATGTTTAAAACCACCAAGGAGGCTGTTGCCTTCGCGGAGGAGTTTAAAGAATTATATAAGGATACGGATGTGAGGGCTGCTGTTTGTGCACCCTACACTCAGCTGGCGGCTCTGAAGGCTGCTTTTGAAGGAACCGGCATCGCAGTCGGTGCTCAGAATGTTCACTTTGAGGCGCAGGGGGCCTACACCGGTGAAATTTCCACGGCTATGCTGGAAGAAATCGGAGTGGATTACTGCATCGTCGGCCATTCGGAAAGAAGACAGTATTTTAACGAAACCGATGAAACTGTCAACAAGAAGCTTCATCAGCTCTTCACTACCAACATCCTTCCGATCCTTTGTGTGGGAGAAGTCCTGGAAGAGCGGGATGCCGGAAAAGAATTTGAAGTGGTCAAGACTCAGATGGAAGGGGCTCTGGCAGGACTTTCAGGAGACCAGGTCAGCCGACTGGTGGTGGCTTACGAACCAGTCTGGGCCATTGGTACAGGAAGAACCGCTTCTCCGGAGCAGGCCAATGAAATGTGCGCCTATATCCGGAAAGTAATTGAAAACCTCTATGATGAAGAGGTTTGTGACCGGGTGATCATCCAGTACGGTGGAAGCGTCAAGCCTTCCAATGCAACAGAAATCATGAATATGGATGAGATTGATGGCGCTTTGGTTGGCGGAGCCAGCCTGATTCCTGCAGATTTCATGGAAATCATTAACTTTTAAGGAGGTTCGGATATGTCATATATTGAAGACGTCTTAGCACGAGAGGTGCTGGATTCCAGAGGGAATCCCACTGTTGAAGTAGAAATCTACCTGGAAGACGGAACCATGGGACGAGCCATCGTTCCCTCCGGTGCTTCCACAGGAATCCACGAAGCGGTTGAACTTCGGGATGGAGATAAAGGGCGGTACCTGGGAAAAGGTACTTTGCAAGCGGTTGAAAATGTCAACGAGATGATTGCGGAAGAAATCATCGGATACAATGTATTTGATCAGGTAGGTCTGGACAAGCTGCTGATCGATTTGGACGGAACTCCAAACAAAAGCAAGCTGGGAGCGAATGCGATCCTTGCCGTTTCCATGGCTGCTGCCGATGCAGCTGCCAACAGCCTGGGGCTTCCCTTGTTCCAGTATCTGGGCGGAGTCAATGCCAAGCTGCTGCCCACACCCATGATGAACATCCTGAACGGAGGTTCCCATGCAGACAATACGGTGGATATTCAGGAATTCATGATCATGCCGGTAGGCGCCGCCAACTTCCGGGAAGCTCTTCGAATGGGTGCGGAAGTATTCCACAGCCTGAAGGCTGTGCTGAAGAGCCAGGGTAAGAATACGGCAGTAGGTGATGAAGGGGGCTTTGCCCCGGATTTGGCCACCAATGAAGATGCCATCAAGGTAATCCTGGAAGCCATCGAAAAGGCCGGCTACAAAGCTGGTACCGACATTCGACTGGCTTTGGACGTGGCTGCCAGCGAAATGTACGATGAAAAAACCAAAATGTATAACCTGGAAGGCGAAGGAGTGAAAAAGACTTCAGCTGAAATGGTAGCATATTATGAAATGCTGGTGGATAAATATCCCATCGTCTCCATTGAGGACGGCCTGGCCGAAGATGACTGGGAAGGCTGGAAGCTGCTGACGGATGCCCTTGGAAAGAAAGTCCAGCTGGTAGGTGACGACCTGTTCGTTACCAATACGGAAAGACTGGAACGGGGAATCCGGGAAGGCATCGCCAACTCTATTTTGATCAAAGTCAACCAGATCGGTACCCTGACCGAAACCTTCGATGCCATTGAGATGGCCAAGAAGGCCGGATATACCGCTGTTGTGTCTCACCGAAGCGGAGAAACCGAGGATGTAACGATTGCGGATATCGTGGTTGCCATGAATACGGGACAGATCAAAACCGGTTCTCTTTCCAGAACCGACCGGGTAGCAAAATACAACCAGCTTCTCCGAATTGAGGAAACTCTGGATACGGCTGCCCAGTATGCGGGCAATGGGGCTTTTTACAACTTAAAATAAGTCTAAAAAACACGAAACCACTTGATTGCCAAGTGGTTTTGTGTTAAAATCGAGTAGTTAATCTTACATAGGAGGTGCAAAGTGAACATATTCCTTATGATCGTGCTAGCCATTGCCAGCATCGTTCTGATTGCCAGCATTCTGCTGCAGTCCGGTAACAGCGCAGGTCTTTCCGGTTCTATCGGCGGCGGCGCGGAACAGCTTTTCGGCAAAAAGAAGAGCAAGGGCTATGAAGCGGTACTCAGCAAAGTGACCACCGTTGCAGCCATTGCGTTCATCGTCGTTTCCCTCGCATTAGTAACAATTGAATAATCACGTTTTAAATTTATTTGAAATATTTTAAGTGAAGTTTTTAACGTCCGTAGGGTAAGAGGTGTCGTTGGCGCCTCTTAGTGTCGTTAAAAAGAAGAGGAGGAATTATTTGATGGAAATTTTAGCAGTTATCGTACCGGTTGTTGCCCTGGTGGCCCTGGTCTTTGCTTATGGCCTGGCGTCCTGGATCGGTAAAGTGAGCGAGGGCACGGACAGAATGAAGGAAATTGCCGGATACATCCATGAAGGTGCCATGGCATTCCTGAAAAGAGAGTACAAGACCATGGTCGTGGTCATCGTCATCCTGTTCCTGCTGATCGGTTTTGCCGTAAATTGGGTAACCGCCGGGCTGTATGTTTTTGGAGCTTTGTTCTCTGTACTGGCCGGATTCTTTGGGATGCAGGTCGCAACCAAAGGTAACGTTCGAACAGCCAATGCTGCCATGGAAGGCGGCATGAACAAAGCGCTGAAGGTAGCCTTCCGAAGCGGAGCCGTCATGGGCCTTTGCGTAGCCGGTTTGGGACTTCTGGGTCTGGGTCTGATCTTCGTGGTTCTGGGCGTGGATGCGGCTGAAGTCATCACCGGCTTTGGTCTTGGAGCGTCTTCCATGGCTCTGTTCGGTCGTGTAGGAGGCGGTATCTATACCAAAGCGGCAGACGTAGGTGCTGACCTGGTTGGTAAGGTAGAAGCCGGAATCCCGGAAGATGATCCGCGAAATCCTGCCGTTATCGCAGATAACGTAGGGGATAACGTTGGTGACGTTGCCGGTATGGGATCTGACCTGTTTGAATCCTATGTAGGCGCCATTATTTCCGCCATTACCCTGGCAGTCATCATTCCTGTTGTTAACCCCATTTTTGGGTCGAGCTTTGAATTGGATCCGGTTATGGGATCGGTGTTCCCGCTGGTTCTTTCTGCTGTAGGCATCATTGCTTCTATTATTGGAATTATGTGTGTTCGTGGAAATGAAAATACTAACCCAGCCTCTGCTCTGAATATGGGTACTTATATCAGCAGCGGTATCGTTGTCGTTGCATCCCTGATCATGAGCAAACTGTTTTTCGGTAACTTCAACAGCGCCGTCGCCATTATAGCCGGCTTGGTCGTTGGAACAGCCATTGGTAAAATTACTGAAATTTATACGTCTGGTGATTATAAATCCGTTAAGAAAATTGCAGAACAGTGTCAGACCGGCCCGGCTACCACCATCATCAGTGGTCTGGGCGTTGGAATGATGTCCACCGTGTGGCCCATTATCTGTATTGCAGTAGGTATCCTGGTTGCCAACTCCTTTGCCGGTCTGTACGGCATTGCGCTGGCAGCAGTTGGTATGCTGTCTACCACCGGTATGGTCGTAGCCGTTGACGCTTATGGACCCGTATCCGACAATGCCGGCGGTATTGCTGAGATGTCTGACCTGCCTAAGGAAGTCCGAAAGATTACCGACAAGCTGGACGCAGTAGGAAATACCACTGCAGCCATTGGTAAAGGTTTTGCCATCGGTTCTGCCGCTCTGACTGCTCTGGCTTTGTTCGCTACATACTCCCAGGTTGCAGGCCTTTCCAACATCAGCCTGCTGGATCCGCTGGTTATCGCTGGCCTGTTCATCGGAGCCATGCTGCCCTTCCTTTTCTCTGCCCTGACCATGAACTCTGTGGGCAAAGCAGCCAATGAGATGATTGAAGAAGTAAGGCGTCAGTTCCGGGAAGATAAGGGAATCATGGAAGGCACTTCCAAGCCGGATTATGCAAGATGCGTTGACATCAGCACCAAGGCAGCGCTGAAAGAAATGGTTGCCCCTGGTCTGCTGGCTATCCTGGCTCCCCTGCTGGTTGGAACCTTCATGGGTACCGAAGCTCTGGGCGGCATGCTGGCTGGCGCTCTCTCTGCCGGTGTTCTGCTGGCCATCATGATGGCTAACGCAGGCGGCGCCTGGGACAATGCTAAAAAGTATATTGAAGAAGGCAACTACGGCGGAAAGGGAAGCGAATCCCATAAAGCAGCCGTTGTCGGAGATACCGTCGGGGATCCCTTCAAAGATACCTCTGGTCCTTCCATCAACATCCTGATCAAGCTGATGACCATCGTTGCAGTCGTATTTGCACCCTTCTTTGTCACCATCGGCGGAATGTTCTAAAGGATAATTTAATAAGACGATTACCGAAAGCGGATGGGCAACCATCCGCTTTCGTTGTTAAATATAACAAAAAATATACA
Organism: Anaerovoracaceae bacterium; assembly: GCA_047637815.1. Classification (GTDB taxonomy): domain Bacteria; phylum Bacillota; class Clostridia; order Peptostreptococcales; family Anaerovoracaceae; genus UBA5559. The sequence continues at coordinate 2,348 of JBLJBD010000194.1, read as the reverse complement.
TAAAAATTGTTGACGCGATACAAAATTAGGTTTATCATATACGGTGTATCCATAAAGAATTGGAGCATGATCCTGCTCCCAAAACATAAGAAAGGAACGACCTTATGAAGCATTCATTCACCGTAATTAAAAACGAAAATCCGAAGGCTAAGCCGGATCCCGCTGCCCTGAAATTCGGAGAAACCTTTACCGATCACATGTTCCTGATGGAATATACCAAAGAAAAGGGGTGGCATGACGGCAGAATTGTGCCCTTTGGCCCTCTTTCCCTTTCGCCGGCAGCTACCTGCCTTCATTACGGACAGGAAATGTTTGAAGGTTTGAAGGCTTATAAAACAAAAGATGGCACAGTACAGCTGTTCCGGCCGGTGATGAATGCCAGAAGAACCAATGTGACCAACGAGCGGATGTGCATTCCTACCATGGATGAAGACCTATATGTGGAAGCTGTCAAGGCAGTAGTGGACATGGACCGGGACTGGATTCCCCAGCAGGAGGGCACCTCTCTCTATGTCCGGCCCTTTATTATCGGAGATTCCCCGGTGCTGGGCGTCAAGCCGGCTGCCCACTATCTCTTCGGCATTATTCTGTGTCCCGTTGGTCCTTACTATGCCAATGGTCTGGCACCTACAAAAATTTACGTGGAAGAAGAATTCGTCCGGGCGGTGCCGGGAGGAACAGGATTTGCCAAAATCGGCGGAAACTATGCGGCAGCCCTCAAATCTCAGGAAAAAGCCCACGAGAAGGGGTACGATCAGGTTCTTTGGCTGGATGGGGTAGAGCGGAAGTATGTGGAAGAAATCGGCACTTCCAACGCCTTTTTTGTAATCAATGACGAAGTCATCACTGCTCCCCTGGCCGGAACCATCCTGCCGGGCATCACCAGAGATTCGGTACTGACTCTGCTGAGGGAATGGGGGCACAAAGTCTCCGAACGAAGACTGACTATACAGGAAGTATTCCAGGCGGCGAAGGATGGCAGCCTTAAGGAGGTATTTGCAACCGGTACGGCTGCGGTAATCTCTCCGGTGGGCGAGCTCAGCTGGGTGGATCAGAAGGCGATTATCCACGATAACCAGATTGGGGAACTGTCTCAGAAACTATATGATACCCTTTATGGCATTCAGACCGGGAAAATCGAGGATGATAAGGGATGGATTGTTTCTGTGGAATAAGGTTCAGAATCATGTATGTTGAAAGAAAGAGTGGCGTAGCCGCTCTTTTTCAGTTAGAATAAGACTATGAAAAAGAAAAGAAACGGCAGGGATCCGAAGAAAACTCCCGCTACAATCAATAAAAAAACCACCCACCTGAAAAAAGAATCTCTCCGTGGTAACGGTCCGCTGGTCATCGGGAAAATGATGAAGCATAAAAATGGATTTGGATTCGTCATTCCGGAGGAAGAGGGTCAGGGTTCGGACGTATTCGTCAGTCGCTCCAACATGAAAGACGTCATGAACGGAGATCGGGTGGCAGTCCGTGTCGCGTACGAAGAGGCTGCCGGAGCCAAACGAGAAGGATATATTGAAGAAATTTTATCCCGGGGTACTCGGGAAATCATTGGAAGCTTTGAAACCAGCAGAGCCTTTGGATTTGTGGTGCCCGATGATAAACGGCAGACCGATGATATCTATGTGCGGCGAAAGGATTTTAACGGTGCCCGGAAGGGAGACAAAGTTGTCGTCGCCATTACAAAGTATCCGGAAAAAGGCAGCAATCCGGAGGGCAGGATCAGCGAAATCATCAGCAGAAGCGGAGAGGCCGGAGGAGACATCAAATCCCTGATCCGTTCCTACAATCTGACGCCGGAATTTCCCGGCCGGGTCCGCTCGGAGGCCGTCGTAATGGCAGGCGATGAAGTTGTGGATTCCCTGCCCGGTCGTAAAGATTTGAGGGATAAAAAAATCATTACCATTGATGGGCCTGACGCCAAAGACCTGGATGATGCCATTTCCATTGAGAAAACGGAATCCGGTCATTACCTGCTGGGGGTCCATATCGCCGATGTCAGCCACTATGTCCGGGAGGGGGGCCATCTGGATAAAGAGGCTTTGAAAAGAGGAACCAGCGTCTATCTGATCGATCAGGTGATTCCGATGCTGCCGGCTGAACTGTCCAATGGAGCTTGTAGTCTGAACCCGGATGTGGATCGGCTGACTCTGTCGGTGGATATGGAAATCGATGGATCCGGCAAAGTGGTCCACCATGAAATTTATGAAAGCGTTATCCGGTCCCGCTTCAGGATGATTTACGATGACGTGTCCGAAATTCTGGAAAACAATGCAGTGGACTTGATCTCCCGCTATACCGGGATTATTCCTGAACTGAGGATGATGGAGGAACTGGCG
>JBLJBD010000193.1:0-12548 GCA_047637815.1 Anaerovoracaceae bacterium | reverse complement strand
CTTCCAGGTAATATTCCGGGCCCCAGTCCCCTTCGTACCAGGGAAGCCAGACATAACCCAGAAAGCCGATGCCTCCCAGTCCCAGGAAGGTCGCTGCCATTTTTCTCATATCCCCTATGGCAAGACCGGTTTTGGGGTTGACCGGGAATCTGACCGGATCCTTCTTAGCCAGTCCGCCGTACATCTTTTTCCAGATGATGTACATAACGGGGCCGGAGATGATGCCCAGCATACCACCAATGAAGAAGTCGGTACCATTGATGAAGTAGGAGATGAAAGCAATCATGGAAGGAACGACGCACAGGAGGACCAGGAATCCATAGCCGCCCGGAATCTTAAAGGGCCGTTCGCTGTCCGGAATCCGTTTTCTCAGGATCAGGGCCGAAATGAAGACCATGACATAGGAAGCCACCAGCAGGAACACGTCAACGACGACGATCGTGGTGAATTCAAAGCTGCACAGAATCAGATTGACGATGGCAACCGATAATACGGCCACATAGGGAACCCCGTGCTTTTTGTCGCACTTGACCAGAATCGGCGGTGCCAGGTGGTCATCCGCTAAAGCGAAGAACCCTCGGGAGCCGGAGGCAATATAGGTATTATAGATAGAGCATTGGGCCAAAACCGCCACAATGGCGAAGAAGATACCAAAGGCGGGCCCCAGGAAGGTGGTAGCCACATCCGCATAGCCGATAGAGCCAGCTGAAGTTCCCCAATTCTCAAAGTCACCGATGGAAGCCAGCCCACCCACTGTCGGGAAGACATAGACTGCAACGATAATAGGTACGGTAATCAGAGTAGCTTTTGGTATGACCTGGGGGTTCTTCACTTCCCCGGCGATGGTGGACATGGACTCATACCCTGAGTACATCCACATCCCGATGGCAATACCGGATCCGATGTAATAAATCCAGTCGGTCGCCGCTTCCACCGGTTCGGGTGTAAAGGGTACCATAGGATTCATATTCCAGTTCATAAACCCGATGATGGCAACCATGGCAAAGGCCACGATGACCAGAACGGACAAGATGGTGCTGACGATACCGACGTCCCGGACACCACGGATATTAATATAAGTAAATATTAAAATAATAGCGACTTTGGCGGCAAACTCCCCACCCCAGCCCAGGTCGAACTGGTTGGCCAGATAGCCTCCTGCCAGAATAACGTATAAGGTCTGGTCTACATAGATCGAGATGGTTCTCCACCATCCTGCCTGGAATCCCCAGAATTCTCCGCAGGCTTCCTGGACCCACTTGTAGTAGCCACCTTCCTGAGGTCTTGCAGATCCCAGCTCAGCAGCAACCAGACTGAACGGGGTACTCCAGACGATCGGCAGTACCAGCAGCATGACGATGGTCAATCCCGGACCGGCTTCCGGGATCATTTCTTCGATTCCATAGGCACCGGCGGCAACCAGACAGAATATCATAAAGACTACTGTCGAAACCTTGATGTCGTGCTGTTTCAACCCGTGCTGACCCACATCCATGGCCGCACCTCGGTTTCCAACATCGTTCATTCCATTCCCTCCTAACTAATTACGACGAGAAATAACATTATTACATTTTATTATCATATTTTTCTGACTTATTAGCAAGTACTAATTTGCTACTTATCCATCATACATTTGCCGCAAGGCCCTGGGACCAGAAAAGGAGCGGTGAAAACCGCTCCTTTCCTTGAAATTATTCGCTTATTGCTTTTTTGTTCAGATCCGGGAATGCTTCGTCGAAAGTTTTTTCCGTGGGATCCAGGGCAATGATTTGTCTTGTTTTGCCCATCTTTTTAAGCACGACATACACAACCATCGGGCCTACTACTGCAGATAGGGCTAAGGGGAATACCGGCGCCATTTCAGCATCGAAGGCCAAGGCTCCCAGTCCAATCAGCTGTGCGATCATGGCGAACCAGGGAATCCACTGATGCTTGACTCTGGCTTTCAGCTGGGTCACATCATAGCCACGCTGTCTCAGTCTCTTTCGGAATACGATCTGAGATCCGATGATTCCTACCCAGGCCAGGGTTCCGGTGAATCCGGACATGGTCAGCAGATAGGCATAGAAATTGGAATCCGGCAGGAAGTATCCCAGCATCAGCACAGCCCACATGGGGATGATGGTGAAGTACACTGCTCTTCTAGGTGTTCCTTTGTCAGACAGCTTGAGCAGGAACTTGGGTGCTAATCCTTCTACAGCCAAACCGTACATGCATCGAACCGTACCATACAGACCGGCGTTGGCACAGCTGAATGCGGCAATCATAACTACTGCGGACAGAATTCCGCCGGCCCATTCCAGACCATACATGTTCAGTGCATAGGCAAAGATGGATCCGTTTTCCAGGTCTGCTTCGCCATAGGGTACCAACAGGATGACCAGCAGGATCGGAATCAGATACAGGCCGATGATACGATAGGTAACGCTTTTGCAGGCTCTGGGGATAGCTTTGTCCGGATTCTGGGCTTCGGAAGCGGCCAGTCCGACGATTTCTGTTCCCTGGAAGGATACCAGAACGGTTACCATCAGAGTGATGATGATCAGTCCGCCATAGGGGAACAGATTATCAAAGATTCCTGCCATGGGGTCGGTGATGATGTTCTGGCTGCCCAGATATCCGCCGTTGCCCCACAGTCCCACCCAGATGCCGAAGGCCAGCAGGATGAAGAGGACGATGGTGATGACCTTGATCATCGCTAAGGTAGACTCAACCCGGGCAAACATTCTGACAGGCAGGGAGTTCAGAATAGTGATTCCGGCCAGTGCTCCGATGGAGTACATGAACATGTTTCCGGGAATCAGGGAATTCAGAACGATGGATACGGCAATGGCCTCAGAGGGCACATAGGCTACCCAGTTGAACCAGAAAGCCCAACCGAAACCTACGGATACGGGACCGCCCAGGAATTCGTTGGTGTATGCAACGAAAGATCCCTTACGGGGCAGATTGACCAGCAATTCACCGTAAGCAATCATCAGACCGTATACGATAAAGCCGACCAAACCGTACGCCAGGATTACTGCCGGACCCATTACGCTGATGGTCCAGCCCACTCCTAAGAAATAACAAGAACCGATAACTCCTCCAAGAGCTATCATCCCGACTTGCCAACCTTTGATGTCACGCTGCAGGGTTACTTCCTGCTCCACGTGCTCCACATGGCTGACCACATTTTTGTCTTCTGACATAATTCTGCCTCCTTGTTTCTCACATAAAAATATGATTAGAATCATGCTGCAGAATTAAGCGGCTGCCCTGTCGCTTTGTGTTGAACTAGTTCTTTGTCGTTTAAATGATGATGATTTTGTCGTTTTGATTGATGATGATTTTGATGATTTTGATGATTTCGCTCGAATATTCCGGTAAATTTGGTTTAAGATTTTCTTGCACACTTAACGTCTGGGTAGCATAGAATAAATTTAACACCATTATTTTCAATTGTCAATATTATAATTGGCGACGTCCCTCCATGGCTTTGGACAGGGTGATTTCATCCGCATAATCCAGATCTCCCCCCACCGGAACCCCGTGGGCGATTCTGGATACCCGGATGCCGGCAGGCTTGATCAGTCTGGCGATATACATGGCCGTAGCCTCTCCTTCGATGGTAGGATTGGTGGCCAGAATCAGCTCTTCCACGTCCGAAGCCTGCAGCCGCTGAATCAGGGATTTCAGGTTGATATCCTCCGGTCCGATACCGTCCATGGGGGAAATAGCCCCGTGGAGCACATGGTACTGTCCACGGTATTCCCTCATCCGTTCGATGGCGGCCACATCCTTGGGGCTCTCCACCACGCAGATGATCTTCTGATCCCGGCTTTCATCCCGGCAGATCAGGCAGGGGTCCAGGTCCGTCAGATTACCGCATCGGCTGCAGTACCGCATGGTTTCCCTGGCTTCTGCGATAGCCCTGGATAAGGCCAGGGCTTCCTTTTCATCTACTGCCAGCAAATGAAAAGCCAGCCGCTGGGCGGATTTGTTTCCGATCCCGGGCAGCCTGGCCAGTTCATTGATCAGGTTGTTTAATGGCTTAGAATAATATTTCATTACATCATGCCGGGGAGCTGGAATCCTCCGGTCAGCTTGTTCATTTCACTGTTGGCGATTTCTTCCATCTGACGGATGGCTTCGTTGGCTGCCACCATGATCAGATCCTGGAGCATTTCCACATCCTCCGGATCCACAACCTCTGGTTTGATCTGAATAGCAGTGATCATCTTTTCTCCGTTTACCGTGATGGATACGGCTCCGCCTCCGGCAGTGGCTGTGGTTTCCATTTTATTGATTTCTTCCTGTGCTTCCTCCATCCGGCGCTGCATGGCCTGAACCTGCTGCATCTGCTTCTGCATATTGGCCTGTCCGCCGCCTCCCGGTTTCTTGCCGGCTCTCATACCTTTACCCATTGGTTTACCGTCCTTTCTATTCTTACCCTGGCTGTCCGGCCAGGCTCTATGATATTTATTCTATCTCAACATGAATGTTGAATGCGTTTTCAATTCTGGTTTTCCGTTCTTGCAAGGTGTCCCGGACACCGTCCTTTGCCATTTCTTCTCCGGCAACAATGCATCGCAGACTGCGGAATCGGCCCGTATGTTTTTCCATCAGTTTTTCAAGCCCATCCTTGTTGTCCAGCACATACTTCATTTTGATCTCGGAGGTGGCTGCTACCGTGAACTCCGTTTCCCCGACTCCCTGAAGGGAGGTGCAGGTCCGAATCAGGTTATAGCTGCTTTTGGTTGTTTCCCCATCTTCAAAAATCCGGTGCCACAGTCCCTCCGTGTCCGATATTTCTTCCCCATCCGGAGTATTTCCTGCTGGTTTCGAGGCAGATGGGCTTTCCGACACCTTCGGAACTGCCAGGGCGGGGGAAGCCTTCGGAGCCGGTGATGCTGCCGGACGGGTCAGGGGTGGCTGATCAGCCACTCCCGATGCCAGGGTGACGATGGCCACTTCCAGCAGAATCCTGGGCTGGGTGCTCCAGCGGGCATCCTGAAGGGTTCGGGAAAGCTGAAGGATGGCATCACTGATTTCTGCCATATCGGTCCGCTGGCTCTGCTCCCGGATCCTTTCTACATTTTCTTTGGAAAGGTTGATCAGGTCTTCCGGGTTCTTCATGAATTTGGTCAGCATCAGATTTCGGTAGTGGCTGATCCAGTCCTTCATCAGCTGCCGGACTTCCTTCCCTTCTCCCAGAAGGGTATCCAGCATCTGGAGGGCTTCCGGAATCTGGTGCCTCAGAATCATATCCGTCCACTCGACGAAGATTTCTTCTCCCGGGGTCCCCAGCACTTCCAATACATCCTGCCGGGTGACGCTGCTGGCACCGGCTGCGGTACACTGATCCAGGATACTCAGGCAGTCCCGGACAGATCCGTCGGCTGCCGCGGCTATGACGCCGGCGGCATCATCCTCCATGACCACCCCCAGCTCTCCGCAGATCCGGTGGATCCCTTCCTTCAGGCTCTTTTCCGCTACCCGGCGGAAATCCAGCCGCAGGCATCGGGAGAGAATGGTGGCCGGCAGTTTCTGCAATTCGGTGGTGGCCAGAATAAAGGTCACGTATTCCGGTGGTTCCTCCAGGGTTTTTAGGAGGGCATTGAAGGCTCCCGGTGAAAGCATGTGGACTTCATCGATGATATAGACTTTTTTTCTGCCCACAGAAGGCGGGTATTTGACGCTCTCCCGGAGTTCCCGTATGTTGTCGACCCCGTTGTTGGATGCAGCATCAATCTCAACTACATCAAGAAACAAGCCATCCCGGATATCCCGGCAGCTGCTGCAGGTCCCGCAGGGCCGGCTTCCCGCCGCAGTACAGTTGAGACCCTTGGCCAGGATCCTGGCCACAGTAGTTTTCCCCGTCCCTCTGGTTCCGGAAAACAGATAGGCATGGCTGGTAGTCCCGGTTTCCAGCTGATTCTTCAATATGCGGATGATATGCTCCTGACCCATAAGCCCTTCAAAGGTTTCGGGCCGGTACGTCCGGTACAGCGCCTGATACATGGTAACCCCCATCCTGAAATTCAAAAAAAATTGCCCTTTAGCAGCTCCGCCCGGCCTTCGGAGAAGGCTTAGCTGCGGCACATAAGAGCTTCCGCTTATTGCTGCTTCCTTCCGGACCTGACAAGGTTCGCAGATTCTTATTGCGCAGGACCCAAACCGTACCTGGCGAAGCTGCTAAAAGGCAATTTTCACTATGTCATTATATTCGTTTTATTCTTTAAAGTCAATAGCTTTGTACAGTTCATCCGACTCCGGAGGCTGCACTTCCGTTGAAATTCCTTGATCCAGAAGGCAAATACCCTTCTCGGGCTCCACGACTCTGCCAATAACGGACAGAAGAATGCCCTCCTCCTGGCAGGCCCTTTGGATGGCCTCCTTCTGCTGCTCATCGGCTGCAATCAGCATACAGCCGCTGGAAATCAGCCGGAGGGGATCGATTTCAAAATAACGGCAGATTTTTTCCGTCACCGGCCTCACCGGCACGGCTTCTTTCCAGATCTCGGCTCCCAGACCCTGCCGGTGGCAAAGCTCCCAGACCGCCCCCAGCAATCCTCCTTCCGTAATATCATGCATGCCGTGGGTGCCGATTTTACCGGCCAGCACGCCTTCCTTCAGAACGCTGACCTGATCCAGAAGGTCTTTGGCTTCTTCCAGCTCCTCCATCGACAGCACCGATGACAGCAGGTTCTGCCGATCCTTGGCCAGGATTCCCGTCCCCTCGATGCCCGCTTCCTTGGTCATGAGCAGGTAGTCTCCGATTTTCATAGCCTCTGAGCCCTGGGACTGACCCCGGAAGCCACGACCAATGGCGGTGGACACAATGACCGGGCTGTTGACTGCCCCTGTGATTTCCGTATGGCCTCCGATAATTTCCACCCCCAGTTGGGAGGATGCTTCACCGGCTTGCTCCATCATGTGCTCGATTTCCGCCCGGGTGGTACCGGGGGGCAGCAGGACAGCCAGCATGATCCCCAAGGGCTGGATGCCGTTGGAAGCAATGTCGTTGCAGGTGATGTGGATGGCCAGTCTTCCGATGTCATGGATGGCCGCTGTAATAGGATCGGTGGACATGACGCATTCGTATTCCCCGAAATCCACTACGGCGCAGTCTTCCCCGATTCCCGGCCGTGTCAGGACCTCCGGCCGGCGGAAGGTGATTTTATCAAAGACGATCTCTTCTAAAAGCTGGCTGTCCAGCTTACCGATTTTCAGCATTCTGCACCTCTTCTAAAAATTCTGACTCACTGAGGATGGGGATACCCAGTTCCCTTGCTTTCTTATTCTTTGAGGAACCGGATGTGGGTTCGTTGTTGATCAGAAGGCTGGTTTTAGCCGTCACCGTGTCGGTGACCTTGCCGCCCCTGGCTTCGATCCAGTCCTTCAGACTGCTTCGGTTCTCAAACCGTTCCAGGGAACCGGTGATGACGATATTCCGGCCAGCCAGACTCTGGAATTCCTGGCCGGAGGATTCTTCTTCCTCAAAACGGACCTCTTCCAGTAAGTCCTTCACCACGGTCTGGTTCTTTTCTTCTCCGAAGTACCGGGTGAACTGCTCAGCCATAACCGGTCCCACTCCGTCGATGGTCAGCAGTTCCTCCCGGGAAAGTCTTTGGATCCGATCCCACTTCCCACCGGCAAAACGGCTGATCAGCCGGGCATTTGCCAGTCCTACTCCCGGGATCCCCAGGCTGTAGAGGAGACGGGCAGCAGTGGTGTTTCTGGCCTGCTCCGCGGCATCCAGAAGATTCTGGCAGGATTTTTCTCCGAAGCCCTCCATGGTGGAAATTTCTTCCTGAAACCTGGACAGCCGGAACAGATCCGCCAGTTCCTTTACCAGGCCCCGGCCCACCAGCTTCTCTATGGTCGCCTCGGAAAGGCCTTCCATGTTCATGGCATCCCGGCTGACAAAGTGGGTAAAGCCTTTGATCTGCTTGGCCGGGCACTCCGGATTGGGACACAAAAGAGTCTCCACATCCTTTTCTTTACGGATCTCTGTTTTCCCGTCGCAGACAGGACATACCTCCGGAATAGGCAGGGAATTGCTCCTGGTCAGATTTTCCCCGATTTGGGGAATGATCATGTTGGCCTTATAGACCTTTAGAATATCCCCGATACCGATGGCCAATTCCCTCAGGATGCTCAGATTGTGGAGGCTGGCCCGGGACACGATCGTTCCCTCCAGCTCCACGGGCCGAAATACCGCAATCGGATTGATGAGTCCGGTACGGGAAGCACTCCATTCAACAGTTTCCAGCAGGGTCTCTGCCATCTCATCCTGCCACTTAAAGGCAATGGAATCCCGGGGGAACTTGGATGTGGTTCCCAGGCTCTGGCCATACCGGATGTCCTCCAGGGTCAGTACCAGCCCGTCAGAAGGAAGATCGCTGATGGCTGCTTCCCGGGAGAAAATCTCCAGGGCTTCTTCCAGATTTTCCTGCCGGACCTTCCGGTACTCCACCGGTTCGAAACCCCGTTCCTTCAGCCACAGCATCTGCTTTTCCCGGGAGTTGTCAAAATCCAGGGAACCGGCTTTTCGGAGGGAAAAGCCGTAGAAATGAACCTTCCGCTCAGCGGTGATCCGGCTGTTCAGTTGTCTTACCGTACCACTGCAAAGGTTCCGGGGGTTCTTATACCGGGCCTCCGTTTCCGGAAGCCGGCTGTTGATTTTTTCAAAATCCGAATAGCGGATGACCGCTTCTCCCCGAACAATGACTTCCTCCTGAAAATCGATTTTCAGAGGAAGGTTGACGAAGGTGCGGGCATTGGGAGTGATCACCTCGCCGATGACTCCGCTGCCCCGGGTGATTCCTTTGACCAACTGGCCATTTCGATAGGTCAGGACCACGGTCAGCCCATCCAGCTTAAAGGAAAGAAGACCCTCCTGTTCCCCCAGCCATTCTTTCAGGGCAAGGGGATCCTTGGTCTTATCCAGGGAGAGCATGGGGGATTCGTGCTTTTCTTTAGGCAGACTGCTGACCACCTCGTGGCCCACAGTCAAGGTGGGACTTCCCGCCAGCTGGAATCCGGTTTCCTCCTCCAGAGCTGCCAGTTCATCGTATAGCCGGTCATACTCCAGGTTGGGCATGATTTCCCGGTCTTCCTGATAATAGGTCCTTCCCGCTTCCTGGAGCAGATGAACCAGTTCTCTGATCCGCTGTATTTTATCCATTTCCTATACCTTCCGCACCGGTGCCAGGTCCCGGGCCAATTTCTTCAATCCTACGGAATCAAACATGACTTCCAGAATCCGGCTGTCGGCTCCAATGACCAGGCCCTCTCCGAACTTGCTGTGGGCAACCCGGTCTCCGGCCTGAATATCTTCCTGTTTCTTCTTTTCTCCCCCGGCCTTGACCTGATCCCGTGCATATTTCAGGCTGTCAAAGGGCTTATAGCCGGATGGGAGGGTCCCACCGGTTCCCTCAGACCCGTCCCGGCTCCAGGGAGGGATACGGGATTCTTTTTTCTCCACGATGCCATCTCCCGTCACCAGTTTCCGGTCGATTTCCCGGAGGAACTGAGACTCTCTGGTAAAGTCGGTCTTTCCGTAGAGGGTACGGGTCTCTGCACTGGTCAGGTACAACCGTTCCTTGGCCCGGGTCATGCCCACATAGCATAACCGCCGCTCCTCTTCAATGCCCTCCGGCTTTTCCAGGGAACGCCATCCGGGAAAGAGGCCATCCTCCATACCGGGTAGGAAAACCACGGGGAACTCCAAGCCTTTGGCACTGTGCATGGTCATCAGGACCACCGCATCCTCTCCCGGGTCGTGATTGTCGATTTCCGCCATCAGAGCAATCCGTTCCATAAATGAGGCCAGGTTCAGCTGGGGGTCTTCTTTCTCATAATCGTAGATGACGGATTTGAATTCCATCAGGTTTTCGATCCGGCTTTCTGCTTCCACGGTGTTCTGCTCTTCCAGGCTCTTCAGATAACCGGTACGGACCAGCAGACCGTCGTAAATGTCCGAAACCTTCAGATTCTCCTTTTCCAGTCCGTAGTCCCGAAGGGTCCTGGCCATTTCCAGCAGGCTGTCCCCTCCTTTTCCGGCAATGCCGGCGGTTACTTCTTCATCCAGCAACAACTCCAGCAGTCTTTCCTGCCTGACCGTTGCCAGAGTTTCCAGTTTTTCCAAAGTTTTAGGCCCGATTCCCCTTTTGGGCTCATTAATGATCCGTTTCAGAGACAGGTCATCGGCCGGATTCTGTACCAGCCGCATGTACGCCACCAGGTCCTTGATTTCTTTCCGGTCATAATACCGGAGCCCTCCCAGCACCCGGTAGGGAACCCCTCGGGAGGACAGGGCCTCTTCAAAGGTACGGGACTGGGCATTGGTTCGGTACAATATGGCAAAATCCTTATATTTCAATTCTCTGGAGTGGAGCCGGTCGATTTCCTGGCTGATGTAACGGGCTTCGTCCTTTTCATTGTCCGCCCGATAATAGACCAGTTTCTCCCCTTCCTCCTGCTCCGTCCATAGTTTTTTCGATTTTCGCTGACGATTTCGTTCAACCACAGAATGGGCTGCCGCCAGTATGTTGGAGGTGGACCGGTAATTTTGCTCCAGCTTGATGACCCGGGCTCCCTTAAAGTCCTTTTCAAAGTCCAGGATATTTTTAATATCAGCTCCCCGCCACTGGTAGATGCACTGATCATCATCTCCCACCACGCAGATATTCTGATGGGCTTCCGCCAGCAGGTAGATAAACCGGTACTGCATGTAGTTGGTGTCCTGGTATTCGTCTACCATGATATACCGGAATCGCTGCTGATATTCGGCCAGCACCGATTCATCCCGCTCAAATAATAGGACGGTATTCCGAATCAGATCGTCGAAGTCCATGGCGTTATTCTTCTTCAGGATTGCCTCATAGGCGGCATACAACTCCCCTACTCCCCTTTGCTTGGGGTTGTCCTGGTTCAGTTCCAGAAATTTTTTGGGAGACACGGCCTTTTCCTTACAATCACTGATGATGGACAGGACATAAGCAGGGGCGAACATCTTTTCGTCCATGTTCCGTTCCTTGATGCAGCTCTTAATCACGGTTTTTTGATCCGTGGGGTCGTACACCACAAAATCAGAGGTATAGCCCAGCAGATGTCCGTACTTCCGTAGTATTCTCAGGCAGGCAGAATGGAAGGTCAGAATCCACATATTCAGGTCAGCTCCAACTAAAGCCTCTACCCTTTCCCGCATTTCTCTGGCCGCCTTGTTGGTAAAGGTCACCGCCAGAATCTGGGAAGGGCGAACCCCCTTTTCTTTGATCAGGTAGGCGATCCGATGGGTCATGGTGCTGGTTTTGCCGCTTCCGGCTCCGGCCATGATAAGAAGAGGGCCCTCCGTATGGATGGCGGCCTCGTATTGTTCTTTGTTGAGTTTTTTCAGGTAATCCATTCTTGCTCCTTGCTTACTTCGATGCCATCGTGCCCTTCAATTTTATCACAGATCCGCTTCTGTTTCATTGGCTATTTCAATATTTTCAATTTCCGGAATCAGTTCCACATACAGATGGGGGTGGACCTCTTCCAATTTTTCCTTCAACTCCCGATGGGCCTGGACGATTCGGGAAACAAACACGGCATCTTCTGCTGTGCGGAAGTAGATGCTGATCCAGATTTTTCTGCCGGTCCGAATGACATCGTAATTGGCATCATCAAATCCATAGGGTTCCAGGATGCTCTGGCTGATCTCTTTGATTTCCTCCACCGTGGCCTCTTCCGGAGCCAGCAGGAAGAGATCCCGAAGGCCGCCGATCACGGTTCGTACCGGTATGGGTAAAATGACGGCAGCCAGCAAAATGGCTACCACCTGGTCCAGATAAGGGCTGTAATCAGCCATCCATGGAGTCCGGATTGCCACCGGCAGCAGGAAGGCAGCTCCCAGCCCCACGCTGGCTATCATATCGATCATCCAGGCATCGATTTCCGTTTTGACAATGGGAGATCGGAGGCCTTTATTAATTCGTCGCAAAATCAGGATGACCGCGCCGATAATCAGGGCTGACAACAATTCAAAGACCGCAATAAGACCGAAGGAGACCATATTCCCTCCCCGGCTGATCAGTTGGATATTGGTCACTACCAGTCCCAGGGTCACAGCGGTCAGCATCGTCCCTTTCAGAGTAATGAATACGGCTTCTGCCTGGGAAAAACCAAAGGGATGTTTTTCCGTCATCGGACGATAGATCAAGGGAACGATTTTCAGGGAAACCAGAATCATCAGCATATCGGCAGCCCCATAAAAGGCATCCATCAGAATGGACTGGGAAGTAGTGTAAATGGCCATCAGAATTTCCGCTACCAGAAAAAACACCGCTCCGGCCATGGATACGATCAACGCCCCATGCTCGGTCCGGATTTGCTTGGCTTCCCTTTTCTTTCTTTCGATTGCTCTCTGTCTCATGGGGATACACTGCCTTTCTTCCTTTTCTCAATTTTAAAAAACAGGACCGGATGAATCCGGCCCTGTGGTTTTTGGTTCGATTGCAGAACCGAAATTATTCGACGATGGATGCTACGACGCCGGAACCAACGGTTCTTCCGCCTTC
>JBLJBD010000192.1:0-4577 GCA_047637815.1 Anaerovoracaceae bacterium | reverse complement strand
GCCAACGAAGAAGTGGTGGATTGCGTTATGGATAGCGATGACATTGAACGGGAGAGAGGCATCACCATCTACTCCAAAAACTGCTCGATCATGCATGGAGACTATAAGATCAATATTGTGGACACACCGGGCCATGCCGACTTTTCATCCGAAGTAGAACGAATCATCCGAACGGTGGATACGGTTATCCTGCTGGTGGATTCCAGCGAAGGGCCCATGCCCCAGACCCGGTTCGTCCTGCAAAAATCCCTGCAGCAAGGGCTTAATCCCATCCTGCTGATCAATAAGATCGACAAGAAGGATCAACGGGCCGTAGAAGTGGTGGATATGGTCTACGAACTGTTCATGGACCTTCATGCCAGCGATCGGCAGTTGGACTTCCCGATCCTCTACGGCATTGCCAAGCAGGGCATCGCCAAAAGGGAACTAGAGGAAGAAAGCACCGACCTGACGCCCTTGTTTGAAACCATTATCAGCCACGTGGAAGCCTATCCGGATCGGACCGGTGAGCCCCTGCAATTCCAGGTATCCACCCTGGCCTACGACGATTATATCGGGCGACTGGGAATCGGACGGATTACCCGGGGTACCGTTAGAACGGGACAGACAGTAGCGGTGGCCAAATCCGACGGAACTCTTGTCAACCGAAAGATCAATCAGGTCTTCGTTTACAGGGGCATGAAGCGGGTCCCGGTGGAGGAAGCCCTGTGCGGTGATATCGCGGTGGTATCGGGAATCGCGGATATCTCCATCGGAGAAACCATCTGTGACGAAAAAATGCCGGAGCCTTTACCGACCATTGAAATTGAAGAACCTACTCTGTCCATGAACTTCATGGTCAATAAATCCCCCTTCGCCGGAAAATCAGGAAAATTCGTTACTTCCCGCCATATCCGGGAACGGCTGGATAAGGAACTGGAGGTCAACGTAGGACTGCTGGTGGAGGAAACCGATTCTACTGACAGCTTTAAAGTTTCAGGCCGAGGGGAGTTGCATCTTTCCATTCTTATTGAGAATATGCGCAGAGAGGGTTATGAGCTGGCAGTTTCCAAACCGGAGGTCATCATGCACCGGGATGAAAAAGGCCATCTGTTGGAACCCATCGAGGAAGTGATCATCACCGTGGCTGAGGAATATGCCGGATCGGTCATCTCCAAACTCAATATCCGAAAGGGATTGATGAACCAGATGGTGAGTGAAAACGGCTATGCCCGGCTGGAATATCTGGTACCCACCCGAGGGTTGCTGGGCTATCGAACAGAGTTTATCAACGATACCCGGGGAGAAGGAACCATGGTCCGACGTTTTGATTCCTTTGGAGAGCACAAGGGACCCATTCCCCAGAGAACCAACGGAGCGGCAATTTCCATCGAAGAAGGAATTTCGACCCCCTATGCCCTGGACAACATCAGTGAGCGGGTCCAGCTTTTCATCGAACCGGGGACTAAGGTTTATGAAGGGATGATCGTGGGAATGAACAGCCGGAACGAAGATATGACGGTCAATCCCTGCAAAGCAAAAAAAGTAACTAATATGCGGGCGGCTGGAAGCGATGATGCGGTAAAACTGCCTCCTTCGAAAAACTTTACTCTGGAAGAAGCGCTGGAATTCATCAATGATGATGAACTGGTGGAAATCGTTCCCGACGATATCCGGCTTCGGAAAAAATTGCTCAAAGAGCTGGATCGACGAAGAAACAGCCGATAGTAATATGAACTTTAGGAGGTAAACCATCGTGGACTTGTTGATGCGAGAAGTAATAACCCTGAATGTTAAGGCAGGCCTTTTATCTATGGGAAAAGCCTTAATTATCTTAATCATCGGATTGATCATTGCGAAGATTATCATAGCGATCAGCCGTTCCGCCCTGGAAAAATCCAAAATGGACCATGCGCTGCATCGTTTTGTCATCAACGGCCTCCGGGTAGTTCTTGGGGTATTCATTGCCGTGGCGGTGCTCAGCAGCCTGGGAATAGAAACCTCCACCTTCATTGCAGTGCTGGGTGCCGGGGGAGTGGCCATTGCCCTGGCCCTGAAGGACAGCCTGGCCAACGTGGCTGGAGGAATCATCCTGATCATCACCAAGCCCTTCCGAAAGGGAGATTATATTGATATTCTGGAAATTGCCGGCAAGGTGGAGTCCATCGACCTTCTTTATTCGACGTTGAAGAGCATCGACAATAAGGTGATATCCATCCCCAATGGCAAACTGACCAATTCGGTACTGATCAATTATTCCAGGGAAGACCTCCGCAGGGTAGACTGCACATTCAGCATCAGTTATAATGATGATATACAGCAAGTGAAAAGCATCCTGACTGCCATCGCTGAAGGAAATCCCGATATTCTCAAGGAGCCGGAGCCGATTATCGGTGTAGCAGGTCATTTTGAAAATAGCATCGGTATGGACCTGAAGGTCTGGTGCCGGAATGAGGTCTACTGGGATGTGAAGTATTACCTGGAGGAAGAGGTCAAGATGGCCTTTGACAAGGCCGGAGTCGTGATTCCCTTCCCTCAGCTGGATGTGAATCTGAAAAAAGAAAAATAAGGATATGGTGTCTGCTGTTTCTGAAAGGAAAGGTGCTGGATGAACGGAAATATCATCGGATTGTTTCTTTATTACTGGGTTTTTATATTAGGGGCTTTGTTTGCGATCAAAATGTTCAATGTCACCGATGATGACGGGTTGATTCCCGTACTCATCGTGCTGACCGTGTTCTATTTTGGATTTCAATATATCCGGTCCAGGGGCCGGAGCAAAAGGGGAAAATAGCAAGTTTTGTATGTTGAGGAGTGTGAGATGAATGAGGGGAAAAATGGAAGGTACTAAAAGAACAAAAATCGTAGCCACCATCGGTCCTGCATGTCAGGACAAAGAAATTCTGAAAAGCATGGTGAAAGCCGGTATGAATGTCACCAGGCTGAACTTTTCCCATGGGTCCCATGAGGAACAGCAGGCTAAAATTGACATGATCAAGGAAGTACGGGAGCAAATGGGGGTCAATCTGGCCATTCTGCTTGATACCAAGGGCCCGGAAATCCGAACCGGTAAATTTGAAAAACCGGAGGTCACCCTTCAGGAAGGGCAGATCTTTACCCTGACCACAGAAGACGTGATGGGCAATGAAGAAATCTGCTCCGTTACCTATCAGGAAATCGTCAATGACGTCTCCCATGGAGACCGGATCCTGATCGACGACGGGCTGATCGAACTGGAAGTACTGGAGATCAACGGAAAGAATGTGAAATGCCGGGTCATGAATACCGGCGTCGTGAAAAACAATAAGGGAGTCAATATTCCGGGTATCAAGCTGAACCTGCCCTCTATCACGGAGAAGGATTATGCGGATATCCTCTTTGGCATTCAAAATGAGGTGGACTTTATTGCCGCTTCCTTCGTTCGGAAAGCCAGTGACGTGGAGGAAATCAGAACCATCCTGAAGCACAACGGAGGGGGAAGAATCCGCATCATAGCCAAGATTGAAAACGCAGAAGGAATCGAAAACCTGGATAAGATCATCGAGGCCGCTGATGGCATCATGGTGGCCCGGGGCGATCTGGGTGTAGAAATACCCCAGGAGCAGGTACCCCTGGTTCAGAAGAAAATCATCAAAAAATGCAATAAAATCGGCAAACCGGTCATCACGGCTACCCAGATGCTGGACTCCATGATTCGAAATCCCCGGCCAACGAGAGCGGAAGTAGCGGATGTGGCCAATGCCATATTTGACGGTACCGATGCCCTGATGCTTTCCGGGGAGACGGCAGCAGGGAAGTACCCGGTGGAGTCGGTTCAGCGGATGGCGGAGATTGCCGTTACCATGGAACAGAACATCGACTTTGAAGAAGTCATGAAGCAAAACATCAGCCTGCGGGATGAGAGCATCACCAACGCCATCGGTCATGCTACCGTGGCCAGCTCCTACGGTCTGAAGGCCCGGGCCATCCTGGCCCCAACCGCATCCGGATCCACCCCCATCACCATATCCAAATTCCGGCCGAAGACACCGATCTATGCGGCTACCACGAAAGCCGAAGTGGCCCGAAGGCTGGCTCTTAGCTGGGGTGTGGAGTGCCTGGTCATTGAGGAAACCAACAACGAGCGGGATATGTTTGCCAAGGCGGTCATTGCCCTGTCCAAACGGGAAAAGATCAAGCGGGGGGATGTTCTGGTCATTACGGCTGGGCTGCCCGTGGGGGTTGCAGGAAATACCAACATGATGCGGATCCATGTGGTAGGAAAAGAAATCTGATTAATAAGGTCTGCTGAAAAAGGAATCAATCAATATGGCATTCACTCATCTGCATGTACATACAGAATTCAGCCTTCTGGACGGTGCGGCCAGGATCCCGGATCTGGTTGCCCGTGCCAAAGAGCTGGGCATGGAATCTCTGGCCATTACGGACCACGGATCCATGTTCGGTGTCATCGATTTTTATAAAGAATGCAAAAGGCAGGGGATTCGGCCTATCATCGGCTGTGAGGTTTATACCGCACCAAGAACGATGACGGATAAGGATCCGGAGAGAGACAAGCATCAGGGACACCTGGTGCTTCTTGCAAAGAATGAGCAGGG
>JBLJBD010000191.1:0-11596 GCA_047637815.1 Anaerovoracaceae bacterium | reverse complement strand
CTGGGCATTGCAATGAAAAGCCCATTCTGACCTTCAATAATTTTAATGTCATGCACCACGAATTCGTCGTCAAATGTTACAGAAACGACAGCTTTCATTTTGCCTTCATCATTGACCTTACGAACTCTTACGTCAGTTATGTTCATCAAGACACCACCTTTCTAATTTGCCATAATTATATAGCAATTAACATTTTATTACAAGCAAAATTTTAAAAAAACTGAATATTTGGAAAAACCTTCAGTTCTTTCTTTTCCGTATCAATTCCGGCGAGGTAGAGGAGGGCCGAATATTCAGGAATGGTTTTTCGTTCTGGTTCGGTGGTGACGATAACCAAACCGGTGCCCACGATCTCCACATCAAACTCGGTGAGGATGTCAGCGATGCCCTTGACGCTGCCGCCAGCCCGCATGAAATCATCGATGATCAGTGCCCGGGAACCCGGTTCCACGGCTCTCTTGGCGATGGACATTTTCTGAACCCGATCGGAGGATCCGGAAAAATAATTGATGCTGACGGTGGATCCTTCGGAAATCTTGCTTTCCCTGCGGATAACGACCAGAGGGATATTCAGCAGGTCGGATACCATGGTGGCGACGGCGATTCCTTTGGTTTCGATGGTCACCACGTAATCGGCTCCGGAATCCTGGAATTTTCGGGCGAAGGCATGGGCTACTTTTTTCATCAGTCGGGCATTGAACATAATGTCAGAAGTATACAGAAAACCACCGGCCAGCTGACGGGCAGGCTCCTTCAACTTCTCGCACAGATCCATCTGAAGGGCTAAAAAAGCCTGGTCGGATATGGATGGGATGAAACGGACTCCGCCTCCTGCACCGGAGGTGGTCTCTATGTACCCCAGCTCCATTTTTTCCATAAGATTGCGGGCAGCCTGCAGGTCTTCGCTGATGCTGGATTTGGCGGCACCGAACATTTGACAGAAGGTGCCAAGGCTATAGGACTGATTGGGGGAATCGGATAATATTTTTACAATTGCACTGACTCTTTCCGAACGTTTCATAAGACTCTCCTGTAAATACGAATTTTATTGACTTATTTACTAATAATATTCGCTTTTTATCTTTTTGTCAATTTCATAAAAAACCCGGTCCAACAGCCGGTGTTTATGGTATAATATCTTATCAGAAATATGGAGGAAATCACTTTGATCGACTTAAACAACCATAAAAAAATCCACTGCATTGGCATAGGAGGTATCGGCCTCAGCGCCATCGCAGAAATTTTGTTAAATAAAGGTTTTCAGGTAACAGGCTCTGACATGAAGGAAAGCGAGATCACCGACCGGCTGATTCGTGACGGAGCTTGCATTTTTTTGGGCCATCGCAGTAAAAATGTGGAGGGGGCCGATTTGGTAGTCTATTCCGCAGCGGTGGGACTGGATAATCCGGAATTGCAACGGGCAGCCCAGTTGGGCATACCGGCCATCACCAGAGCAGAGATGCTGGGCCTTTTAATGAAGGATCATGAAAACAGCATTGCTATCGCCGGAACCCACGGGAAGACGACGACTACTTCCATGGTATCTCTTATTCTGGAGGATGCAGGAAGACAGCCCACGATTCTGGTTGGCGGCAATCTGGAAAAAATAAACGGCAATGTGCAGGTAGGAGAAGGAAGTTATTTCGTCACCGAGGCTTGTGAATACATGGACAGTTTTCTGAGTCTCCATCCCAAAATCGAAATCATTCTCAACATCGATTCCGATCATCTGGATTATTTCAAGGATATCGATCATATCGTATCCTCTTTTCATAAGTTTGCTTCTTTGGTTCCCGAGGATGGTCTGATCATCGCTTATGATGCCAATCCCTTCGTTCACTCGGTCATCCGGGAAATGGACAACGTGATTACCTTCGGATTTAGTGAAGGCTGTGATTATTACGTCAAGGATATTGGGTTTGATGAATCGGGATTGCCCTCTTTCCGGGTTTTTAACTATACCGGGGAACTATGCGCCATGAAGCTTGCCGTTCCGGGAGAACATAACATCCTGAATGCGCTGGCAGCCTTTTCCTGTTGCCGGGAGTTGGGAGTAGAAACAGGCAGCATTGTTCGAACTTTAGAAAGCTTTCAGGGAACACAGCGGCGCTTTGACTTCATCGGCATCACGGACAACCAGGTACGGGTAATCGATGATTATGCCCACCATCCCACCGAAATAAGGGCGACCCTGGCGGCAGCAGCCAATATTCCTCACAAGGATCTCTGGTGCCTGTTCCAGCCCCACACGTACACCAGAACCATGGCTCTCTTTGACGACTTTACCGAAGCCTTCGACGGGGCTGATAAAATCATCATGGCAGAAATCTATGCTGCCAGGGAGAAGAACATCCATAAGATCAGTTCCAAGGAACTGGTCAATGAAATCAAGAAAAAATATCCGGGGAAAGAAGTTTATTACTTTTCCAGGTTTGAGGATATCGCCAACTTTGTGGCAGACAACAGCAGCTCAGGAGATCTGGTTATCACTATGGGTGCCGGAGACATCTACAAAGTGGCAGAAATGATTCTGGAAAAAGGGGTTCCCAAAGGAGCCGGGCTATAAGGTGGAGGATTGTATGAACTACCAGGAATACATAGAAAAAGAAGAAAGACGGATTCAGTATAATATCAGCCTGATGGAGCAGGGAGTCGAATTCATGGACATCCACGCTGCCTATATTGAAGAAGGATGCAAGATTGGAGCCGGTACGAAAATCTATCCCAATGTGATTGTCGAGGGTGAGTCTCTCATCGGAGAAAACTGTGTCATCGGACCGGGAAGCAGAATCGTCCGTTCAACCATTGGCGACCGGACAAAAGTGGACAATTCGGTGATTCTGGAAAGCCGCATAGGAGAGGACACCAAAGTAGGACCTTTTGCTTACCTGAGGCCTAACAGCACCATTGGAAACAACTGCAAAGTAGGGGACTTCGTAGAAGTGAAGAATTCCAGCCTTGGCGATGGCACCAAAGCCTCCCACCTATCCTATATCGGAGATTCGGATGTGGGTAAGGAAGTGAACATTGGCTGTGGGGTTGTTTTTGTGAATTACGATGGGTCGAAAAAATACCGGTCCACCGTTTCAGACCGTTCTTTTATCGGATGTAACGTAAACCTGGTATCCCCAGTAGTTTTGGGAGAAGGATCTTATGTGGCGGCAGGGAGCACGGTAACCACCGATGTGCCGGCGGATGCGCTGTGTGTTGCCCGGGCCAAAGGAAGAATTATCGAAGGCTGGGTCTCCAGGCGAGGCCTGCTCAATAAAAAGTAATCGTAAAGCGTAGTGGAAAGAGGTGTAGACAAATGAAAAATGGGGCGTTCGCAGAATATAAGATATTTACTGGAAATGCACATCCCGCACTGGCAGAGGAAATTGCATCGATTATGGGTAAACCCCTGGGAAAGGTTTCAGTGAATACCTTCAGCGACGGCGAAATATCGGTGGACCTTTGGGAAACCGTTCGAGGGGTGGACTGTTATATCGTTCAGCCTACCTGTGATCCGGTGAACAACAGCCTGATGGAACTGCTGATCATGATCGATGCCATGAAAAGGGCATCCGCCGGCCGAATCAATGCGGTGATGCCATATTACGGTTATGCCCGTCAGGACCGAAAAGCAAAAGCCAGAGACCCCATCACAGCCAAATTGGTCGCAGATCTGCTGGTAGCGGCAGGTGCAGACCGGGTGGTATCCATGGACCTTCATGCATCCCAGATTCAGGGATATTTTGATATTCCCGTAGACCATCTACTGGGAATTCCCATTCTGGTCAAATATTTCAAGGAAAGAAACCTGGAAAACATGGTAATCGTTTCTCCGGACCACGGCAGCGTAACCCGAGCCAGAAACATGGCCCAGCCCCTCCATGCTCCGATTGCCATCGTTGATAAGAGACGGCCGGAACCCAACAAATCGGAAATCATGAATATCATCGGTGACATTGAAGGAAAGACCTGTGTCCTGGTGGATGATATGATTGATACCGCAGGGACCATCACCAACGCGGCTAATGCCCTCAAGGAAATGGGTGCCACGGCTGTTTATGCCTGTGCCACCCACCCGATTCTTTCCGGCCCGGCTATTGAACGAATCCAGTCATCAGCCATCGAAGAGCTCGTGCTGCTGAATACCGCCCCTATTCCGGAGCATAAGCGAATCGATAAAATGAAGATTCTTTCTGTTGCCCCTCTTTTTGCTGAAGCCATGACCAGGATCTTTACCAACGATTCCATCAGCAAACTGTTTGATTAGAATACAAATTCGTTTTATTCGGAGCAAAGAAATATATGTATGTGATCGTAGGCCTGGGCAACCCGGGCAGAGCTTATGAGAATACCCGCCACAACGTGGGATTCAAAGCGGTGGATCTGCTGGCAGAAAGCCATCAGATAAAATTGAATAAAATCAAACACAAAGCTTTGGTCGGAGAAGGTTTCATCTCCGGCCAAAAGGTTTTATTAGTCAAACCCCAGACCTATATGAATCTCAGCGGACAATCCGTCAGAGAAGTCCTGGAATATTACAAGATCGAACCGGAGAACCTGTTGGTCTTGTATGATGATATCGATATCCCCAGCGGGAGGATCCGAATCCGTAAAAAAGGAAGTGCCGGTACTCATAACGGTATGCGTTCCATCATCTACGATATCCAGACCGATCAGTTTCCCCGTATCCGGATCGGAATCGGCAGGGAAACTCCCATGGATCTGAAGGATTTCGTTCTCAGCGGATTCTCAGGAGATGAGAAATCCGCCGTGGAGGATGCCATCCGACGGGCAGCCGACGGAGTTGTGTGCTATCTGGAAAAAGGCATTGAACGGGCTATGGGAGAATACAATGTCAAAGAATGAAATCCATCAGATTTCCGGATTGTCAGAAGGCCGGGTTGCGAAAGCCGCTTCTGAACTCATTCAAGAAAAGGGTGGTCAGTGCCTGATTATAACCGCCTCCCACCTGAAAGCCAAAAGACTGGCAGGAGACTTGGCCTTTTTCACGGACAAGCCGATTTTTGTTCTGCCACCGGAAGATGAAATTTTTATTAAATATGAAGCCAAAAGTCATCATGACCTGCTGGAACGGCTGAAAATCCTGAAAGAGCTGCGAACCAACACCGAATGTGTGGTCGTAGCTCCTGTTTCTGCTGCCGTGAAAAAGCTGCCACCCCATCGGATATTTGAAAAAAATGCTCTTTCCCTGAAGCTGGGAGAGGAATGGGATCTGGAAGAACTCCGTAAGAAGTTGTCCGCCATGGGGTATGAGCGGGTCAGTTTGGTAGAAGCAAAGGGGGAATACAGCCTTCGGGGGGATATCCTGGATATCTTCACCGCAGACGGGGAGAATCCCTACCGTATTGAATTTTTTGACCGGGAAATAGACGGGATCCGTTCCTTCGATCCGGACAACCAGCGTTCTTTGGAGAACCTTCAGTCAATTGACGTCTATCCGGCTGAAAGCCTGTTGAATGAAGGGAATGTATTCCGGCAGGCTGAGGAAAGTATTCGCCGGGAATACGATATAGAAATCCGCCATGCATCGGAGAAGGGTGAAGCTGAAAGAGCCGAACAACTTCTCAGCAGGCGGGATCAACTCCTGGAATTTTTAGAGAACAACACGAATATTCAGTTACTGGAGAACTATCTTCACTATTTTTATCAGGACCTGGAACACCTTTGGAATTATATGGGTGCCGACTCCCTGTTGGTGGTCGACGATCCGGACCGGGTCCATGAAGCCCTGGAAAACAGAAGCCGGGAGATTCAGGATGACTTTGCCGTTCTGCTGGAACGGGGATATGCGGTTCCCAAAGATGCTGAAATTTTCTCTGGGCCAGAGGTTTTACAGATGGCTTATCAGCAGTCCGCTGTTTACCTGTTCACACCTTTTCAAAAGCTGGTTCCGGGTACAGAAAAACTCACTTCCCTGAAAAATATTCAGAGCAAACAGGGTCCTGTCTTCAACGGCCGGATGGATTTGCTGGAAAGTGAACTGAAGGCCTTTCTTAAAAAAGGATATCAGGTCTTTATCTCCTGTTCCACCGAGGAACGGCAGAATAATCTCCGGGAATTTCTGGAACGGGCCGGACTGGATAATATTGTACGCCTGAAAAGAGGTACCCTGCTGGCCGGGATGGAATTTCCGGAAGAAAAGCTGTGCTATATTTCCGACGGAGATATTTTCCTGACTCAGAAACACACCAGGGGAAAAAAGGGCAAGACAAGTCGCGGTCAAACTATCCAGAGTTTTTCTGACCTGAAGCGGGGAGACTATGTGGTTCATGAGAATCACGGCATCGGCAAGTTCACCGGCATTGAACAATTAACCGTTCAGGGAGTCAAAAAAGATTATCTGAAGATCCGCTACGCCGGAGAGGATTCCCTTTACGTTCCGGTGGAACAAATGGATCTGATCCAGAAGTATATGGGGGCGGATGGGGTTCCCCCCAAAATCTACCGGCTCTCCGGAGGAGAATGGAAAGCTACGAAGGCCAAGGCGAAAGCGGCCATAGCCAACATGGCCCGGGAATTGATCGAACTGTCTGCAGCCCGACAATTGTCCAAGGGATATGCTTTTTCACCGGATACGGTATGGCAGAAGGAATTTGAAGACAGTTTTCCCTATGAGGAAACAGCCGACCAGCTCCGGTGCATCGAAGAAATTAAAAAAGATATGGAAAAGGATGTGCCCATGGAACGGCTATTATGCGGTGACGTGGGTTATGGAAAGACTGAGGTGGCAGCTCGGGCCCTCTTTAAATGTGCAGCGGACGGCAAACAGGCGGCTGTATTGGTTCCTACCACGATCCTTGCCAATCAGCATTACCGAACCATGAAGGACCGGTTTGAGCGATTCCCCTTTACGGTAGAAGTGCTGAGCCGGTTTCGCAGCGACCGCCAACAGGACGAGATCCTCAGCCGGGTGGAAAAGGGCAGCGTTGATTTGATCATCGGGACCCACCGGCTTCTTTCAAAGGATGTACGGTTCAAGGACCTGGGCCTTCTGGTCATTGATGAGGAACAGCGTTTCGGCGTTCAGCACAAGGAAGTCATCAAAGAGCTGAAGAAGAACGTGGATGTCCTTTCCATGTCAGCCACCCCTATTCCCAGAACCCTTCATATGTCCCTGGTGGGAATCCGGGATATGAGTCTTATTGAAGAGCCGCCGGAAGAACGATATCCGGTACAAACCTACGTGATGGAGCAGGATGAAGTGCTGATCCGGGAAATCGTTGAGAGGGAGCTGGACCGGGGCGGACAGGTATACGTGGTGTTTAACCGGGTTCGGGGCATCGGCAAAATTGCCGGGATGATCTCCCGGCTGGTACCGGAGGCCAAGGTAGTGATTGGCCATGGCCAGATGAACGAACATCAGCTGGAAGACGTCATGCTGTCCTTTATTGAGAACGAGTCCAATGTATTGGTGGCAACCACCATTATTGAGTCCGGTATCGATATTCCTAATGCCAACACCATGATCATTCTGGATGCCGATAAAATGGGCTTGTCCCAGCTCTATCAGTTGCGGGGAAGGGTGGGCCGGTCCAACCGGATGGCCTATGCCTATCTGATGCACCAGAAGGGAAAAGTCCTGACTGAAGTAGCCGAAAAGAGACTCCGAGCTATCAAAGAATTCACTGAATTCGGAGCTGGATTCCGAATCGCCATGAAGGACTTGGAAATCCGGGGAGCCGGAAATCTGCTGGGCACGGAGCAGAGCGGACATTTGCTCAGTATTGGTTATGAGCTCTATTGCAAGCTGATCGATGATGCCATACGGGCTCTGGGAGGGGAAATCGTCAATCCGGACAAAGAGGAAGCCTCCATCGAACTTCGGACTACGGCCTATATTCCGGATCAATATATCGGAGATGAGACCCTGAAGCTCCAGATGTACAAGAAGATTGCCGCCATCCAGTCCCCTGAGGATGAAGAAGACATCACCGATGAACTGATGGACCGCTTTGGCGATCTGCCTAAGGAAACCATGCAGCTGATGAAGGTGTCCAGAATTCGTAGCATGGCTGAAAGACTCTGCATGACAAGGATTCGGGAAGAAGCCGGAAAAATCATCCTGGAATTCGCGCCTCAAAATCCACTGAAGGCAGAATCCCTGGCAAAAGCCGCATCCCTTTACGGGAACCGGATTTTTATTCACGGTGGGGTCAAGCCCTTCCTGCGCCTTTCGCTGTCAGCAGGGGACAAGCTGGATCAAGTTGCGGATTTTCTGGATAGTATGCTATAATACAATGAATTCAGTCAATAAAGGAGATGGTAAGATGCTGTTTGAAAATATTACGATAATGAATGAGAACATGGTTCGGCAGAACAACATGTTCGTGGGAATCGAAGGGAATCGAATCGACTATATCGGCGAACAAAAACCGGAAAAGGACTATGGCTCTGTTTACAATGGCAAGGGCAAACTGCTGATGTCTGGTTTTTATAACGCCCACGGCCATTCGGCCATGACCCTGATGCGGGGATATGGGGAGAACATGAGCTTGCAGGATTGGCTGAACAAGCGGATTTTCCCTTTTGAAGCCAATTTGGACGGGGAAGCGGTTTACTGGGGCACCCTGCTGGCAATGGCCGAATCCATCCGATATGGAATCGTATCCACAACCGACATGTACTACTTTTGTGATGATATGATCCGGGCGGTCCTGGATGCCGGATGCAAGAATAATATGGGCCGGGGAGTGGTTAACTTTACCGACGAAGATCTGTATCAGATCGATGCTTTCCGGGAGATGAAGAGCACTTTCGAAAACTTCCACGGAGCCGGGGACGGAAAGATTTTGGTCGATATGAGCCTTCATGCCGAATACACCTCCAACCCCAAAACCGTTCAGCAGATGGCTGATTACACCCGTTCCATCGGAGCCAATATGCACGTCCATGTTTCTGAAACAAAAGGCGAGCATGAGGAGTGCAAAAAAAGACACCAGGGCCAGACTCCGGTGGCCTATCTCAACAACCTGGGCCTTTTCGACACCCCCACCACCGCAGCTCACTGCGTTTGGATCGAAGGGGATGATTTCCGGATTTTAAAAGAAAAAGGGGTTACCGTAGCCAGCAACCCGATCAGCAACCTGAAACTGGCCAGTGGCGTCTGCAATGTCCCCAGGCTCCTGAAAGAGGGAATCCGGGTAGCCATCGGCACTGACAGTGTTGCCAGCAACAACAGCCTGAATTTTATAGAAGAGATGAAGGTGTTTGCCATTTCTTCCAAACAGAAGTATGAAGATCCTACGGCAGTGACTCCCGAGGAAACTCTGTTGGCCGCTACCCTTTCCGGAGCTTTGAGCCAGGGAAGGAAGGACTGTGGGTCTCTGAAAGCAGGGTATAAGGCGGACCTGATCGTACTGGACATTGATCAGCCCCATATGGTCCCGGTATATCACCTGGCCAATAATCTGGTTTATTCTGCTTCCGGCAGCGACATCCTGCTGACGATGGTGGATGGCCGGATCCTGTGGCAGGATGGGGAATACAAGACCATAGACATTGAAAAAACCATGGCTGAAGCTCAGAACGCCGCTTTCCGGATTCTGAAGCAGCTTTAGACAGGACCTCAATATGTCAAAGAAATCATTTATGCAGGGGGCGGTGATACTGGGTGGTGCCGGCATCGTCATAAAAATCATGGGAGCCTTTTTCCGGATTCCCCTTGGAAACCTCATTGGCGCGGAGGGGATGGGCTATTATCAGACGGCTTATCCCATCTATGTCCTATTTTTGACCCTGGCTGTGTCCGGGACACCGATTGCCATTTCCAAACTGGTATCGGAGCGGATTGCAGTGGGAAATTATTATGAAGCTCACCGGGTATTCCGGGTATCCTTTATTTTTCTGCTGGCCATTAGTATTGTTTCTTCTTCCATTTGTTTTTTCGGAGCAGGAATCCTGGTGGATGCCATGGGTAATTCGGGAGCAAAATATACCATGATGGCCATCGCACCGGCCTTGCTCTTTCTCCCTATAGCAGCAGCCTACCGCGGATACTTCCAAGGTATGCAGGACATGGGACCGACGGCGACTTCCCAGATTGTGGAACAGTTTTTCCGGGTAGTAGTAGGCCTGTTCCTGGCTTATTTCCTGATACGCTTTGGCAAGACTTATGCGGCTGCCGGCGCGTCCTTTGGCGCGACAGCAGGAGCAGCAGCCTGCATTGCTACCATGATGGCCATTTATCTTAAGAAAAAGAAAACGATTGCTCCTTTGATCGAAGCTTCGCCAAGAGAGAATCAGGAGAGTACAAAAGCCATTTTATGGAATCTTTTGGCTATAGCCGTTCCAGTCACCATTGGTGCAGCCATCATGCCCATCATGAATACGATAGACGTGACCATCGTCATGCGGCGACTACAAGCCACAGGCTGGACCCTGGAGCAGGCCAACGCCATGTACGGGCAGTTGACGGGAATGGCTGCACCGCTGATCAATCTCCCCCAGGTTCTGACCATGGCCGTAGCCATGAGTCTGGTACCGGCGGTTTCCTCGGCCTTCAAGCAGAATGACATGGAGTTTCTCCATTATAACGCCCAATTAGGGATGCGGACGTCCATTATCATAGGTCTGCCTTGCACTTTTGGCCTCATGATCCTTGCTGAGCCGATCATGATTCTTTTATATCCGCTGCAGCGGCAAAGTGCTATTGAAGCGGCTCCCTGTCTTTTCATCATGGCTATGGGTGTGGTTCTGCTTTCAACTTTTCAGACCATGACGGGAGTCCTTCAGGGAATCGGGAAACAGTCCATACCGGTGAGGAATCTGTTCATAGGAGCTTTGGTCAAAGTAGCGGTCAGTTATGTTCTGATTGGCATACCGTCCATCAATGTACTGGGAGCAGCCATCGGAACGGTGCTGGCCTATCTGACCGCAACTATTCTCAATTACTTTTCCATTCGCAAACATATCGGCATCCGTTTTGAATTCCGACTGACATTCCTAAAACCGATATCCGCGGCAGTCGGGATGGGGCTGGTCACATTTGTACTATTTAAAGTGTTGCTTCCGATTTTAGGTAACAATCTTGCGGTTCTTGTAACCGTTGCGGTTGCTGGAGTTGTTTATGGGGTGCTTTTATTCGCAACCAAATCTATAACCGAAGAAGAACTGAAGAGACTGCCAAAAGGGAAAAGCATTATCCGTGTCATTCATCGCTTCCGAAATCTTAAAAATAATTGAAAAATAAAGGTTTATTGGACCTTTTTTGCCCTAAAATGTGTTGACAAAGGATGTAAATAATGCGAAAATGTTCATAGAAAAGATTTGGCAGGGATTTTAAATGCCTTAGTTATTATTCTAATTATTTTGAGGAGGTTTTATTCATGAATAAAGCAGAACTGATTACCAGTGTAGCAGAAAAAACAGGCTTCACTAAGAAAGATGCTGAACTTGCGGTTAATGCTTTTGTAGCAAGCGTTGAGGAAGCTTTAGTCAAGGAAGAAAAAGTTCAACTGATCGGATTCGGTACATTCGAAACTCGACAGAGAAAAGCAAGACAGGGCAGAAATCCGAGAAAGCCGGGCGAAGTAATCAAGATTGCTGCAGCAAAGGCTCCTGTTTTCAAAGCAGGCAAAGCCCTGAA
>JBLJBD010000190.1:0-2653 GCA_047637815.1 Anaerovoracaceae bacterium | reverse complement strand
ACCAACTTTATAAGCAGGTCTGACAACTGGCAGTTTTCCGTTGGCACAGGAAATAAAAAACCCAGTGAATCCAAAGTGTCTCGGATTCGCCGGGTTTTTCATTTTCAAAAAGCGCCAACTATCGGAACTGCTTATAAGCTTGGCGCATGATGTCCGAAATGGGCAGCCCCTGGGGGCACTTGCTTTCACAGACCTTGCAGTCGGTACAATCTTCCGCCCGACGGCCGGGGCCGTTCCAGGTCAGATAGTCCTCCCGGATCTTGGGGTTCTGGCCGAAGAGGAACCAGTCGTTGTAGTAAGAAATGACACCGGGAATGTTGATCTTCACCGTGCAGGGGAGGCAGTACTTGCAGGCGGTACAGGAATACTGGATCAGGCTGTTGTACTGGTCCGCTACATTCTTGATGATGGTTTCTTCCTTCTCGGTCAGAGAATCCGCCTTGAGATCCTGGAAAATCCGGATGTTGTCCTCCAGCTGAGCCATGTTGCTCATGCCGCTCAGGATGGTGGTGACTTCCGGGAAGTTGGCCACCCACTTGAAGGCCCATTCCACGGGAGTCCTGCGGATTTCGGCGCTGTCCCACATCTGCTGGATGCTCTCCGGGATGGAATCGGTGATCTTGCCACCCTTCAGGGGCTCCATGATGATGACCGACAGACCTTTGTCAGCGGCGTATTTCAGCCCTTCCACTCCGGCCTGGAACTCTGCATCCATGTAATTCAGCTGAATCTGGCAGAAATCCCAGTCGTAGGAATCCACCACCTCTTTAAAGAGGGGCAGCTCATCGTGGAAGGAAAATCCGATGTGTTTGATTCTTCCTTTCGCCTTCTGCTCCTCCAGGAAGGGCAGGACGTTGTGCTTCTGGACCAGCTTCCAGATGGGGGCAGAAATGTTGTGGACCAGATACATGTCAATGGAATCCACATCAAGCCGTTTCAGCTGCTCTTCAAAAATAGCGGCCACGTCCTCCGGACTCTTGGCGTACCAGGCCGGCATTTTATCTGCCAGGAAAACCTTTTCCCGGTAGCCGTCCTTCAGGGCCTTTCCCGTTACCACTTCACTGAGCCCGTCGTGGTACATATAGGCGGTGTCCACGTAATTGACGCCGCTGTCGATGGCTTTCCGGATCATAGCGATGGCCTGATCCTCGTCGATTTCCCCGGATTCCAGAAGAGGAAGCCGCATGGTTCCCACCCCTAACAGAGAAAGCTCTTCGCCGGTTTTCTTAAAATTTCGATACTGCATATTCAACAACTCCTTGTCTCTTATTATCGGATTCTTATTATCCTGTCAACTTCTGGGTCAGACCTTGATTCGGGTCATAGAACCATTATATAATGGAATAAAGTAAATGAAAAGGGAAAGAAAAGGAAAGAAAATGATTGAAAATAAATTGAAAAAATACATGGAAGAAACCCTGTTCTACCAGGACCTGCCGGGATTGGCCCTGGGCATCTCCATCGGGGAAGACAGCGAAAACCCATTTGCCGGCCTCCACTTTGAAAAAACAGCAGGGTATAAAAATTTCATCACCAAAGAGGAACTGCTGCCGGAGCACATCTTCCACATGGCATCGGTGACCAAGACCTTTGTGGGTACGGCAGTTCTGCTGCTGCAGGAACAAGGAAAGCTATCCATCGAAGACCGGGTGATTGATATTCTTCCCTGGTTCCAAGTCAAAGACTCCCGGGTTTCCGATATTCGGGTAAGACACCTGCTGGCCCATACGGCTGGCCTGGAGGATGTGGAGGATTATGGCTGGGACCGGCCGGAGACCGACGAGGGAGCCCTGCGGCGTTACGTGGAATCGGAGGAGGTCCGGGAATCTGCCCTGCTCTGGGGACCGGAAGAAGGAAAATTCCGATACAGCAACATCGGCTATGAGACCCTGGGGGTCATCATCGCTGCCGCCTCCGGCATGTCCTTTGAAGACTATGTGGCGAAAAACATCTTTGAGCCTCTAGCCATGAAGGACAGTACCCTGCTGACCCATGAGCGGGGAGGGGGAAAGCTGGACCTGGAAATATTAAGCCAAGCGGGGATGGCCATGCCCCACCGGAAAGATGACCAGAAGCACATCATCCTGGAAGACCAGTACCCCTACAACAGGGCTCACGGCCCCAGCTCCACCCTGACCACCAATCTGGCCGACTTAGCCAAATGGGCCCGGGTACATCTGGATAAAAAAATGCTCCGGGAAGAATCCTACCAGCAGGCCTGGAAGCCTCAGGCCCTGGTCCCCAATAACGGGGAGCACATCGGCCTCAGCTGGTTCATCCGGGAGCAAAACGGTTATACTTTATATGGTCATGAAGGAAACGACGACGGTTTTCGGGCCAGCTTCTGGATCTGTCCGGAATTGAACCTGCATATCGCCGTGGCCTCCAACATATCAGGAGCACCGGTGAAGAAGATCAACAAATCCGTCTTTGATATCCTCACCGATTATCACGGCTAGTCCTCCCGGATCACATCCACGAAGTCTTCAAAGTCATCAAAATCGCTGTTGACGAATTCATACAGAACAGGCTCCTTAAACTCGAATCGGTTGGTTTCCAGCAGATAATGATTTAGGGAGCTTTTTTTCAGGCTTTCTTCGATGCTCCGGATCCCCTGTCGGGAATAGGAGGCCACGATCATCTGGCCGTAATC
>JBLJBD010000189.1:0-2934 GCA_047637815.1 Anaerovoracaceae bacterium | reverse complement strand
GCCACCTTCTTCCTTCGGGCAGGCTGGGTGGAGGACCATCCGGATCTGGCCCTGGAAATTGCCGGCAAAGGTCATCAGATCGAGAGCCATTCCCTGGCCCACGGTCATATGGGTTCCATGACCCGGGAGCAGATGGAGGCGGATATCGCCGCCGCCAATGAAATCTACCAGCGGGTTCTGGGAATCGCCCCCGCCATGTTCCGTCCTCCCTATGGGGAATTCAACGATTTGCTCCTCACTGTTCTGAAGGAACAAGGATATCAATATGCCGTGATGTGGACGGTGGATTCCCACGACTGGGCAGAGACCATGAACGGAAACCAGGTCACGGAGCAATACGTCATCGACCG
This sequence comes from Anaerovoracaceae bacterium, assembly GCA_047637815.1. GTDB lineage: Bacteria > Bacillota > Clostridia > Peptostreptococcales > Anaerovoracaceae > UBA5559. The sequence continues at coordinate 2,584 of JBLJBD010000189.1, read as the reverse complement.
GGTCCTGGCCCGGGCTTCGGACAACGGAGCCGTTCTGATGCATGTGGGGGGCCTCAAGACCATCGAAGCCCTGCCGGAAATCATCCAGGGCCTTCGGGATGCCGGTTACCAGTTGGTGACCCTGCAGGAAATGTTGCCGTAAAAGCACCGTTTACCAAAAAGTTCAGAGGAGTGATGGGTATGAAAAAAACAACTCTGTGTATCTGGTTTATTTTGATCCTGATTATGACCGGATGTGGGGAGAAGAAGCCCGCGTCGGATATCATTGTACCAACGGAATATGTCTTTTCCGGCGAAAATGATTTATGGAAGGGTGATTACCGGGTGACCGGTTTCCGAACCTTTGATGGAGAGGATCCTAGCCAGTTCAAAGGAGATTATGAATATACCCTCACCTTAATCTATTTGGGAGCACCGGAAGACCTCGCCGATGTGGAGCAACTGGAAATCCATAGCCAAGGGGAACTGAAGAAAACCTCCTATCGGGAGGAATTCCTCCATGTGGAGCAGATGGAAACCTCCTATACACAACCAATATTATAAGCAGGTCTACAAATTGGTAAGCGTCGACAAAAAAAGACAAGCGGTCAACTCTGAGAGACCTTGCAATTGCTTGTCTTTTTTTATTCGCCATAAAGCGACACTGGACAATTTGTAGAACTGTTCTTAAAATTGGTTGGTTGTAATCATATTTCAGCCACATTTCCCCTTTATAGTAAGACCATAAGCTAAAGGGTCCACGAAATACAGGAGGTATGTACAATGAAAAAATTATTGTTTGCATTAGCAGCGCTGGTAGTGATGGCTGTTCCGGCAGGAGTGTTTGCAGCAGAACAGACAACGCCGCCGACAATTGATCGGGCAGCGGTTTGTCCGGCATATGGATGGAATCAGGAACTTACCGATGAACAGCGGGCAGCTCTGCAGGAATCCTATGAAAGCAGGCAGGAAGTCCGAAAGGAAGCGATCAACAACATGGTAAAGAATGGGCAGATTACCCAGGAACAGGCAGATCTGGCATTGGAGCGAGCGGAACAGCGACAGCAGCTACGACAGGAGAATGGGTGCGGCCTTGGTGACGGAACCGGCATGATGAATGGCGGCGGAAGAGGAAATGGCCGGGGCATGATGAACGGCAACCAATTTTATAAGCAGATCTGACAGCGGATGTTCATATAGACATCCGCAGAAGCACAAAACCCATGCAACTCCAAGGCATACAAGGATTTGCATGGGTTTTTGTTTCGAAAACTGCCAATTGGCAGAACTGCTTATATAATTGGCTAATTGTGATATAATAGGTGTAATTGGATTTGTGCTGTGGAAAGGGGACAATTATGCTGAAGAAAGATGAATTTGCTATGGACCCAGGGGCCTGGTGTGGCCTGAACCGACCGGAGCTGTCAGAAAAGGAAGCGGATGTGGTGGTGTTCGGAATCCCCTTCGATAAAGGGGTCAGTTACCGGGCGGGAGCGTCCAGAGGCCCTTCCGTGCTTCGGGAAAATACCTTTTGCTCCACTCCATACACAGAGGAGTTTGAAAGCTTTGAATCTCTTCAGATACATGATGCCGGCGATTTCACCGGGGATAACCGGGAAGAACTCTTTGAGGAGATTACCCGGTATGTGGCGGATTTAGTGAAGAACAACATCTTTTTTACAGCGGTGGGCGGTGACCATTCGGTGACTATCCCCATTGAAGCGGGAATCAACCGGGGGTTGGAGGAGCCCTTTGGAATCATTCACATTGATGCCCACTTTGATTTGTGTGATACCTTGAATGGAGACCCTCTTTCCCATGGCTCGGTTCAGCGGCGGGCGCTGGAACTTTCTAATGTCAAAGGGACGGATCAACTTTGTTTCATAGGAATCCGGTCTATTGAACCGGATGAATTTGCCTTTAAAAAGGAAAACTCAATTCAGGTATTTAGCGCCAAAACCTGCCACAAGCTGGGGATGGAGCGAGTAGCCTGGGACGTCATCGCCAGAATGAGGAAATTCAATAAGATTTATATCACTTTGGATATCGATTGCCTTGACCCGGCCTTCGCAGCGGGCACCGGAACGCCTCAGTTTGGAGGTCTCTATAGCCGTCAAGTGCTGGACCTGATGGAGATTTTATTCAAAGAATTGAATGTCATCGCATTTGATGTGGTGGAAGTGGCACCGGAGCTGGATCCGTCTCTGACATCCATGTTCGCAGCTCGAAAAATCATCACGGAAAGCTGGGGCCGTCTGGCTGCCCGGCTTGGAAAACTGGGATAGAATTCCTAAAAATGCATTCGCCCCATTCGTTTAAAAGGAGGGATGGATATGTCACTCTATGAAACTGCAAAGTATGAAGTTCTTGATAAGGAGGGAAAGTTCGAGATCCGGGAATATGAACCTTATTATACGGCAGCCGTTCCGGAATCGGATCCGGTTGAAACCTATGGCTTCAATCAGATATTCAATTACATCAGTGGAAATAATGGGAGCAAAGAAAAAATTTCCATGACTACCCCGGTTTTCAACGAACTGGAGAACGGCAAATTTACCACAGAATTCGTGATGCCAGGCAAGTACCGGGAGCAAAGCCCTCCCAT
>JBLJBD010000188.1:0-2725 GCA_047637815.1 Anaerovoracaceae bacterium | reverse complement strand
TGATTGTCTTTTTTGGTGCGCCCAGAGGGATTCGAACCCCCGACCTTCGCATTCGTAGTGCGCGACTCTATCCAGCTGAGCTATGGACGCATAGCAAGGGATACGAACATCATTATACAACAAATCCTTGCTATTTGTCAAAGCAAATTGTATCATTATCTTAATCATCATCGTGTCAGAAAAGAGATTTTCAAAGGGGGAAATCAGCTATGGATAAATTGAAAAAAACCGGGATTGTGGCCGGTGCCATCGTTGGAGGCATCATCGGCGGAACCCTTTCTGTTATAGGAAAAGTGTCCAAAGTGAAGATTGTGGATGACATCGGTGAAAGCGTGGTAGACTCTGCTATCCTGACGGGAACCATGGCCGGCAAGGTAGCCAGTGGCGCGGGAGACCTGGTAGCCGGTGCTGTAAAAAACGACTCGGATCAAATCCAGGAAGGTGCCGATGATTTAAAGGATACCGGCATGCAGGTGGTCCGGAATTTTACCGGTAACGTCCGGCTGGTAGCCGGCAGCGGCAAGGAAATCGCCGGAGGGATCGCCCACCGGAATCCCAAACGTTTAAAAAAAGGAGTCCGCAATCTCATTAAGCTGGTCACCGTAGGCACCCTTACCGTTGGTGCTATCAAGGTCAAGAAGGACGAGGATGAAACCGACGGAACTTCCACTTCCGAGAACCCAAATCAATAACAAAAAATAGCAGAACCCTTTCTGAATGGCAATATCACTTTCAGAAAGGGTTTCTCTTTACTCGGGAATGTACTGAATGACCTTCACCGGGCATACTTCAAAGCACTTACCGCAATTGATGCATTTTTCCACGTCGAAGCGAGCGTAGTTGTTCTTCACATGAATCGCATCATGCTCACAAACCTTTTCACACTTCTTACAGGCAATGCAGCCGGCGGAACAAACCTTTCGGGTGTAGCCCCCCGGGTCTGTGGAACTGCATTTTACGTAATATCGCTGGGTGTCCGGAATGATCTTGATGATGTGATTGGGGCATTTGGTCACGCACATGCCACAGCCTACGCACTTGTTCTTATCGATGTGGGCGATCTCATCCACCATGTGGATGGCATCAAATTCACAAACGGTAACACAGTCCCCATACCCCAAACAGGCATTGTGGCAGGCACCCCTGCCCCGATAAAACAGCTTATTGGCGGAGCAGGACTGGAGCCCTTCATATTCCATGACAAAGTTGGTCTTGTCCGGCGTCCCGGAGCATTTGACGATGGCATGCTTACCAACCGCCGCTTCAAATTCAATCCCCAGCACCTCACTGATCTTTCTGGCCACCTCGCTCCCTCCAGGGGTGCAAAGGTTGGTTTTTACTGTCTTATCGTCAACGATATTCCTGGCATATTCCTCACATCCACTGAATCCGCAGGCCCCGCAATTGACCCCCGGCAGCAGCTGATGCACCGTATGTACCGCTTCATTGACCTCCACGGCCATCACTTTTGAGGCAATCGTGAGCATGATTCCAGCCACGATGCCGATGACCACCACGATGGATATGGGCAGGATGTATTCCACTATCATATGTCGTCTCCTTCGATTTTATGTCAATTGAATATGTTTTCGATGATTCCGCCGAACCCCATAAAGGAAAGGGCTACGATGGATGCCGCCATCAGAATGGATGGTACCCCCTTGAAGGCTAATGGAATAGGATTGTGTTCAATCCGCTGCCGGATTCCCGAGAACAGGACCATCGCTAAAAGAAATCCGATACCGGCTCCCATGGCATTAAAAATCGATTGAATATAGGTATATTCTTCCTTGATATTCAGCAGTACTGCTCCGAGAACGGCACAGTTGGTCGTAATCAAGGGAAGGTAGATCCCCAGGGACCGGTGAAGGATCGGAACATATTTCTTCAGGGAAATCTCCACCAGCTGAACCAGGGCAGCGATGACCAGGATGAACACGATTGTCTGAAGATATTCCAGTTTAAAAGGTTCCAGAAGATTCCTGTAAATTGGATACGTCACTGCAGTAGCCATGATCATGACAAAAGTTACGGCAAAGCTCATGCCGACAGCGGAGTTCAGTTTTTTTGATACTCCCAAAAAGGGACAGATGCCCAGGAATTTGGACAGAACAAAATTATCCACCAGGATGACGCTCATCAGGATGATCAGGATTTCTTTCATTTACTCCACCTTCCCTTCTCTTTTGTTTTCTTCCAAGTCTGTATTGCCTCCACAGGACATTCCGCAGCTGCCGGCAGAGGGACAGGAACCGCATCCCATTTCCTGCTTAGGCTGCCGATTTCGCAAAGCCATGATTTTATTGACCACAGCGATTAAGATGCCATAGATGAAGAATCCGCCGGGAGGCATCAGAAAGATGCCCATTGGTTCTATGAATCCAGAAGTCAGAACAATGCCGAACAGGGAACCATTTCCAAGCAGTTCCCGTGCCCCACCGATGACAAAGAGGGCCAGGGTAAAACCAAGACCCATTCCGATTCCATCCAGAGTGGATTGAAGAACCGGGTTTCTGGCTGCAAACATTTCTGCTCTCCCCAGAATGACGCAGTTGACTACGATCAGGGGAAGGAAGATGCCTAACGCGTCATTGATACTCGGAGCGTAAGCCTGAACCAGGAGACCAACGATGGTCACAAATCCGGCTATGATGACGATAAAGGAAGGAATTCGGACTCGGGAAGGGATGATATTCTTTAAAAGGGATATAAATACATTGGAGCA
>JBLJBD010000187.1:0-4581 GCA_047637815.1 Anaerovoracaceae bacterium | reverse complement strand
GGAAAGGAGCGGCTATGGCAAAGAAAGGAAAGACGGTGTTCCTCTGTCAGGAATGCGGCTTTGAAAGCCCCAAGTGGATAGGACAGTGCATCTGCGGAGCATGGAACTCCATGGTTGAAGAAAAAGTGGTGGAGACCAGAGAAGGGGATCCCAGGAGAAGGAAAGAGGCCGCCGCGGGACAGAAGGCCGTCAGCCTGAAGGATGTCCGTTCCGGGCAGCATCACCGTATTGATACGGGCATCGGCGAATTGAACCGGGTGCTGGGAGGCGGATTGGTCCGGGGATCTCTCTGCCTCATCTCCGGTGAGCCGGGCATCGGCAAATCCACCTTGATCATCCAGGCAGCAGCCCGGATCTCTGCCCAGGGGAAGAGAGTTCTGTACGTAACCGGGGAGGAGTCGGAGGAGCAGATCAAGATACGGGCAGACCGGGTCTGTCAGGAAGACTTGGACCAGCTTTACCTCCTGTCGGAAACCTGCATGGAAAATATTCTAGCGGTTCAGGAATCCCTCCAGCCGGACTTCATCATCATCGACTCTATACAGACTATGTATACCGAGGAACTGGACTCAGCTCCCGGCAGCGTTTCCCAGGTCCGGATGTGCGGAAATTATCTGATGAAGATTGGAAAAGGGCGGGATATCCCCATTTTTATCGTGGCCCATGTGACAAAGAACGGAGATCTGGCGGGGCCAAAGATTCTGGAGCATCTGGTGGACTGTGTCCTGAACTTCACCGGAGAGCGGACCCAGGAGCTCAGGATCCTGCGGGCAGTCAAGAACCGATATGGCACCACCAGCGAACTGGGAGCCTTTGAGATGAGGGAGGAAGGGCTGGAAGAGGTTGAAAATTTATCCGGGACGTTCCTGGAGGGCATGGAGGAATCCATAGCCGGATCCATTGCCACGGCCGTATACGAAGGCACCCGCCCCCTTTTACTGGAGATACAGGCGCTTACAGCCCAGACTGTGATGAATTTCCCCAGGCGTACCACCGTAGGCGTGGAGGGGGCCCGGCTAAACATGATTCTGGCGGTGCTGGAGCGGAAAACCGATGCCCAGCTGGGATTCATGGATGTTTATGTCAATATCGTCGGCGGATTAAAGCCGGAAGGTACCTCCACCGATCTGGCTGTAGCCCTGGCGGTCTATTCGGCGTTTCACGGAAAGGTCATTGATGCCGGGACCCTGGCCGTTGGAGAAATCGGATTGACCGGGGACCTGCGCTCCGTCCGGAATGGAGACCGGATCATTCGGGAAGCGGCGCGGATGGGTTTTCGAAAAGTAATCCTGCCCGAAAAAAACGCCGCTCTGATAACCGACCCCCCGCAGGGGATCCGTCTCTGCGGCGTCCGTACCCTTAAAGAAGCCATTGCTTCTCTGTAATCCCGGGCTTAAGCCTTCCGGACCTCGAACCAGAAGGTGCTGCCTTTTCCCAGGATGCTCTCTACCCCGAAGTCGGCTTTGTGGAGGGATAAAATTTCTTTAACGATGGAAAGGCCCAGCCCGCTGCCGGTGGTAGCCCGGACGTGGTTGGTACTGGCCTTGTAGTAACGATCCCAGATGTAATCCAGTTCATCCTCCGGAATCCCCATGCCGTGGTCCGTAATCTGGACCCGGTAGCGAGAGGGGGTGTCGGTGACCTTGACCTGGATTTCCTTATCTTCTCCGCAGTATTTCACGGCATTGTTGATCAGGTTGGAAAGAACCTGAAGAATCTTAGCCCGGTCTCCACTGATTTTCAAGGCTGGCGGTGCATCCAGCAGGATTCGGTACTGCTCTTTTTCCATCAGCAGGTTATAGCTCTGGATCAAACCGGTAACGGCTTCAATCAGATCAAATTCGGATTTTTCCAGGGGAAGGACTCCCGACTGCATTTTGGAAAGAGTCAGCATATCATCAACCAGTTGATTCAGCCGGTCGGCCTCCTCGATGATGACCTGCAGATGCTCACTCCTTTTTTCCGGATTGTCGCCGGAAAGATCCCGGATCATCTCCGCATAGGATTTTACCATGGTAAGGGGTGTCCGAAGATCATGGGAGACATTGGCGATCAGGTCCTTTTGCAGGCGACTGCTTTTTTCCAGTTCCCGGGAAGTGTGGTTGAGGGTATCGGCCAGGTTGCTGATTTCCGAATAATGACCTCCCTGGAAGCTGGTGCCATAATTGCCCACGGATAATTCCCGGGCAGAATCGGTGATTCGGCGGATGGGTTTGGAAATCCGGTTGGACAGATAGAAGGAGATGATAAAGGCCAGGACCAGAGAGATGATGGTTACGTAGGTCAACTGGTCCTTGAGGATTTCCACCGTGGAGTTCACCGGATACAAGGGGGAAAACATATAGAGGATGATGGTGGAGCCTCCCTCCCGGTGCAGGTAACTGGCGTAAGCCAGGGTATTGGTGTTGGTCCGGCTGTCGGGAACGATGACCGAATAGTTGTAGCTGTCGCTTTCCAGGAGCTTTTCCTTGACCAGCGCCATTTCCTGAAGATATCCGTAGGGCTTGTTGATCATGGAGTCCGCCGGGGAAAAGACAATGGTCCCGTCGGAGGTTTCGATGTGGATGTACAAGTCGTTGGTCAGAGAAATGTTCTTAATGGTATCGATAAAGTTTTCCTGGCCATACTGGGAAATGATGACGGAAGCCAGCCGGTTGGTGTCGGAAATCTTCATGGCCTGATAATAATTGTTCAGGAAAAAGATCTGCAGAAACCAGAGCACGATCATCAGAAGTGCGGCAAAGGAAATGAAATAAGCCCACAATTTAAATTTTATGCTTTTCAGGTCGAGCCTGAAGACTGGTCTACGCTTCAAATTTATATCCTACCCCTCTGAGTGTGACGATGTAGTCCCGATATTTGCCCAGATTATTCCGGAGGTTTTTAATGTGGGTATCAATGGTCCGGTCATCGCCGAAGAAGTCATAACCCCAGATGTCCGACAGGAGTTTGTCCCGGGACAGGGCAATATTCCGGTTGGTGGCCAGATAAAAAAGCAGCTCATATTCTTTTGGCGTCAGCTCTACCCGCTGGCCGTCTACAGTGACCACCCGGGCAGTCTTGTTGATTACCAGCCCCTCGAAGGTCAGGGTGTCGCTTTCCGGGCCGCCGGGCCCGTTTCGTCGGTTCAGTACTGCATTGACCCGGGCCATCAGCTCCTTGGGGCTGAAGGGCTTGACCATATAGTCGTCGATGCCCAGCTCGAAGCCGAAGAGCTTGTCGTACTCCTCTCCCCGGGCAGACAGCATGATGATCGGGGTGTCGGTGACCTTGCGGATTTCCTTGCAGGCGGAAAACCCGTCCAGCCTGGGCATCATCACATCCATGATAATGAGGTCGTAGGTATGGGCTCGGCACAGGCTGACGGCCTCCATGCCATCGATGGATTCCTCCACCTGATATCCGTTGAACTCCCCGTATTCCCGGATGACCTTCCGGATGTTGGCTTCGTCGTCCACAACTAAGATTTTTTGCATATCATAATCCTTTCTGATAGGGTTTCTCTACAAGAATAGTACAATATTGTGAAATCGGTGTGAAGTTTCTGTAATATATTGTACCACATTTTACGATGGTTCCAAGAGCTGCTGCCGGAAAAAGGTTGTAATGAGCCAGTTATTAACCAGGTTTCAGGAAAATAATGATTGACAGTCTATTTTTGTTGTGATAAACTAAAAAATTGTTTTCTTGACATGTTCTGAAAAGATGCCGTATAATATAATAGTAAGACTGGAGGTCTGATTATGTTTACGGTGGGAGATAAGATTGTTTACCCTATGCACGGGGCCGGTATCATCGAAAAAGTGGAGGAGAAGAAGATTCTTGGGGAAACCAGGAAGTATTATATTCTCCGGGTTCCATGCGGGGACATGAAGATCATGATTCCTGTGGAAAGCTGCCAGGAGGTGGGAGTCCGAAACGTGCTCAGTCACGATGAGCTCCTTAAGGTGCTGGAGTGCCTTCATTCGGAAACGACCGAGATGTCCTCCAACTGGAACCGGCGGTATCGGGAAAACATGGAAAAGCTTAAGACGGGTGATGCTTTTGAGGTGGCGGAAGTAGTCCGCAATCTGATGAGACTGGACAAGGAAAAGAAACTGTCCACCGGGGAAAAGAAGATGCTGTCCAACGCCCGTCAGATTTTGCAGAGTGAGATTATTCTGGTTCGCAACATCGATCTGAAGGAAGCTTCTGAAATCATCGAGGAAACGGTGTAGCCACCTTTTCTGATGGGTATGCTATTTTATAAATCAATTGTCTCAAAATGAAAGAAAGGAGGTGAATGGATGCTGAAAAAATTATTTCGTCTGGGCTTTACCTTTGTCGGACTGGTAGTCGGTTATGGCGTGTCTCTGGTTCTGGAATTTCTTTTTACCCTGACGTCTCTGCAAAATGATTTTGCATTTACGGAAACCCAACGATTCGGCTTTGCCGTATCCTGCGCACTTATTTTTGGATTAATATTTTTCCGGGCCACGCCCCTCCTTGGCAAGCAGGGAGCCAAGGTAGCGAAAAACATCGAGCACGATCTGCAGTCAGTACCCACCAATGATATTGTCGTGGGTACTTTTGGCCTCATTG
>JBLJBD010000186.1:0-10289 GCA_047637815.1 Anaerovoracaceae bacterium | reverse complement strand
CGCGCCGCGTTCGCAATGCGGAGGTCAGGGGTTCGATCCCCCTATTCTCCACCAAGTAGGCAGCCTGGGAGGCCATCATGTTTCCCCGGCTGCTTTTTCGTTAAAGGAGTGAAGTCAATGAAGATTGCTCTTATTCATGGTATCGGTCATCAAGGCAGTACCTGGCATTATGCAGACCTGATCTGCCAGGAGCTGGATAAACTGGGACCTGTTGAAAAATCAGAGTTTTTTTTACCCCGGGATATGCCCCATTTCTGTACGGGCTGCTACACTTGTTTTTATAAGGGAGAGGAAAACTGCCCCCACAGAGATTCGGTAAAGCCCATTGCCGAAGCCATGGGGTGGAAGGATGTTTCCGGGGATAAGAAGTCAAAAAAAGGGCAGGAGGCTGAAGCTACTGCCCATCGGATATATAAGTCGGTACGGGATATAGAACGAATCCCGAATCCCGTTTTTCGAAGCATCTTCTTCCGGATGATGGTGGGCATGGAGAAAAAGAACGATTGGAATCCGAAAGACCGGAATCACTGGGATGAAAAGGGTTGGCTCTACGGAAAACGGCCATTTTGACTTGTTTTTTCTGTCGGATAATGGTATGATAAAAAGGTAAGATATTACATATTCGACAGAGAAGGAGGTATTTCTTAAATGGAATCAGCAATTTTAAAAATCAGCCTGAGAGAAACAGAAGGCAGTAAAGCCAATAAACGACTGCGGAAGGAAGGATTGGTTCCCGGTAACGTCTTCGGGAAGGGCCAGCCATCCGTTGCGGTGGTCATCCGACGGGATGAATTGAAAAAGGGCCTGACCCGTCACGGCCGATTTGCCCTATTTAAACTGGAAGAAGAAAAAGGCAAGATCTTCGATGCCATGGTCAAGGATCTTCAGGTGGACCCCATCACCCGGGAGTATGTGCATGTGGATTTTCAGCAGATTAAGTTATCGGAAGAAGTGAAGGCAACCGTGCCGGTCCGGGTAGATGGACGGGACTCTTTAGAATTCAGAAAGTTGCTTTTGGTCCATCAGATGGATGCGATTCCGGTTAAAGGGATGCCTCAGGATATACCAAACACCCTGGACATCGACGGAAGCAAGTTGAACGCAGGGGATAATGTGTTCGTTGGAGACATACCTTACCCGGCGGGAATTGTTCCGGACACCAATCCGGAGCTCCTTGTTCTGTCTGTCAGTGAAGCAAAAGTAAACAGGGCAGAGTCCGAAGAAGACGCGATAACAGAAGCATAACGAAAAGGGAGGCGCATAGTCTCCTTTTTTTATTACAAAAAATGGTTGACTTTAACGCTACGTAAAGGTTTATTCTATTCTCAGAGTTATTGTACAGCAATGGGAGATGAATATGGAATACACCATCAATAAACTGGCTCAATTGGCAGGGATCAGCACCCGAACTCTCCGTTATTACGATGAACTGGGTCTGCTGAAGCCCTCCAGGATCAGTACCAGCGGATATCGTATTTACGGGGGAACCGAGATCGCCAGGCTTCAACAAATTCTCTTTTACCGGGAAATGGAAGTGCCATTGGAGGAAATACGGAAAATTCTGGATTCCACTGACTATGATGATACAGCATCACTGGAGATGCATCTGAAGGCTCTGATGGAGAAACAGGCGCGGCTGGAGCGCCTGATCATGACCGTGGAAAAAACCATTGCAGCGGTGAAGGGAGAAGGAACCATGACAGATAAGGAACGATTTGAAGGATTTAAAGAGAAATTGATTCAGAACAATGAAGAACAATACGGCAGGGAAGTTCGTGATAGGTACGGAGATGAAACCGTGGAAGCCAGCAATAATAAACTAATGGGGCTGACCCAGGAACAGTATAATCGGATGAAGAACCTATCTGAGCAGATGAACAAGGCCCTTCGGGAAGCAATGAAAGAAGGGGACCCAGCCGGTGAAAGGGCTCAGGAAGCCTGTCGCCTTCACAAAGAATGGCTTTGCTGTTCCTGGCCCAGCTATTCGAAAGAAGCCCATTTGGGATTGGCAGATATGTACGTGGAGGATGAACGATTCAGAAAATATTATGAAGATATTGCAACGGGGGGAGCAGAGTTCCTTCGGGATGCCCTTCGGATATTCTGCCGATAGTTTGCATGCCTATTTCTTCAAAATTAAGTGGATACAGAATACATGGCCCGTTTTCAAAGAAATCCTTCGGAACCCCTTTTTTTTCATGAAGGTTGTGGTAAAATGAAAAAAATGAGAAAGGAGATGGAAGACATGATTGAACACAAAATCAGACCAGGCCTTATTACTACCTATCAAAAGGAGGCTACCTTCGACGATGCTATTCCGGCTGGTGATTCGGTAGGAATCATGGACTATCTGGTTTCCACCCCCGCCTTATTCCGAATGGTCATAGAAGCTTCCAGCGGTCTGCTGGACCCGCTTTTGCCGGAAACATTTATTACGGTTGGGAAGAACGCAGAAATCACCCATGAAAGCCCTTCCCTCACCAACAGTCTGATTACTATCAAGCTGATGGTCACAAAGGTGGAAGACGACCGGGTATTCCTGGAGTTTACCGGCCATGATTCTTTTGGAGAAATCTGTAAAGGGACCTGTGAACGCGTAATCGTCAACAGGGAAGTACTGCTGGAATATGCGTACAAACGTGCCAGCAAAGAAGTAGCTGAATAAAAATCATCATTGTATCATCTATAGGCAACGAGCGGGAAGGTTTCTTGTTCGTTGCTTTATTTGTTTGTCGAAAAGAATCGAATTAAAAGGCATATTGGAAACAGAGGGGGACAATCGGGATTCCGGAAGAAGGATATAATGGAGATGAATGAACCCGTTATCCGATGAACCTTTATATAGTAAGAAAGGAAGATGAGAAGGAATGAGAAGAAATCTAAAGAAGCTTAGTATTCTTGTGGCGGTTCTGATGCTTTTCTCGGTTCAGTTCACCACGGCCTTCGGAGAAACGGCTCCGGCGGCACCTATTGTGATCCTCCATACCAACGACACCCACAGCAATGTTTCGGCAGATTTGGGATTTGCTTCGGTGAAGGGCTGGAAGGACTATTATACGGCGGAAGGATCCCAGGTAATGGTGCTGGATGCCGGAGATGCCTTGCACGGATACCCGGTTGCCAATCTTTCCCGGGGTGAAAGCATCGTGGAAATCATGAATGCGGTGGGCTATACAGCTATGACGCCGGGAAATCATGATTTCAATTTCGGAACAGCAAGGTTAATTGAACTAAAGAATAAAATGAATTTTGATATCCTGTCGGCCAACTTTACGGATAAAGATAAGAAGCCTGTTTTCACTGCTTCAAAGGTTTACCAGGCCGGGGACAAGAAAATAGGCATTATCGGTGTATCCACACCGGAAACCGCCACCAAGACCAATCCCCTTAATGTGACCGGGTACCAGTTCAATGATGCTGAAATGGCAGCCATGGTTCAGCAGGAAGTGGATAAGCTGGTGGATGAGACCGACTACATCATCATCCTGGGTCACTTGGGCGTGGATGAAGAAAGTGAGCCTTATCGCTCCACGGATCTGATCGCCCAGCTGAACGACGTAGACATCTTCATTGACGGACACAGTCACACTCCCTATGAACAGGGTCTGATGGTAAAGGATAAGGACGGTGATGAGGTTCTTCTGGCTCAGACCGGCAACCAGTTCAAGGCCATTGGTATGATTGGCATTGACGGAAATACCATCACCGCCTCCCTAATAACTGAAGTGAAGGATGATGCCGCTGTGAAAGGGCTGATCGATGAAAAGAAAGCAGAAATACAGCCTTTACTGGATGAAGTAGTAGCAAAGACTTCCGTCAATCTGGATGGCAGCCGGGACCCGGGAGTTCGTACCAAGGAAACCAACCTTGGCGACCTGGCAGCCGATGCCTTGAAATATGTTTCGGGAGCGGATATCGCCCTGACTAACGGGGGAGGAATCCGTACTTCCCTGGAAATTGGCGATATTACCTATGGCGATATCAATTCTGTCTTCCCCTTCGGCAATACGGTGGTAACCTTTGATATTACAGGAGCCGATATTCTGGCGGCCCTTCAACACGGGACCAAATCCCTGCCAGCAGCCAGTGGCGGCCTGCCCCAAGTAGCCGGAATGGATTACGAGGTACATACCTATCTGACAACGGATCGGGTGAAAAATGTCATGATCAACGGCGAACCTCTGGATTTGGTGAAAACCTATACCATGGCTACCAATGACTTCACCTATGTTGGAGGAGACGGCTACACCATGTTTGCCAAATATCCAAAGACCGGGGAGTTCGGAGCCCTGGATGAAGCCTTGGAAAAATACATCAGCATGGCTCTTGGGGGAACGGTAGGGAACAGCTACGCAAAGGCTCAAGGCCGATTCGATGTGATGCTGACACCTTTCCGGGATGCCCTTTCCCATTGGGCTGAAAAGCAGATTGCTGCCGTCTATCAGTCCAAGCTCTTTACCGGAGTGTCGGAAAATTCCTTCCAGCCCAACGGGACTATGACGAGAGCCATGTTCGTCACCGTACTGGGCAGGAACAGCGAAGCGGACATTGCCAAGTATACGGAATCCGGATTTGATGATGTGGCGATTGGCACTTGGTATGGCGGATATGTGGCCTGGGCGGCCGAGAACAACATTGCCCGGGGAACCGGTGACAATTTTGAGCCCAATGCGCCGATTACACGGGAACAGATGGCGGTCATGCTGATGAACTACAGCACCCATATGGGTCAGGGACCTCAGGGGGCCTGGGCCATTCAGCTTCAGTACAAAGACCTGGATAAAATCAGTTCCTGGGCTGGAGACGGGGTTATGTTCGCTGCCCTGAAGAAGTATATGGGCGGATATCCCGACGGAACCTTCGGACCTCAGAATCAGGCGACCAGAGCAGAAGTCGCAGCCATTATGGAACGATATAACGCGCCGGAACCAGCAGCTGAGGGTACTGCTCAATAGATGATAGGTTTGTTAAGCAGCCGGATTCTCAGAATCCGGCTGTTTTGCTGATTGGAAAGCCCCGATTGGTGGTATTGGTAGGATAGCAGACACATCATCAGCGAATTTGGAGGGAAGATATGAAAGTATATGATCTGATCATTATTGGGAGTGGAGCCGGACTCATGGTCATGGAAGAAGGCTTGAAAAATGGGCTCTCCTGCGCCGTCATTGAACGGGGTAAAATGGGGGGCACCTGTCTGACCAAAGGCTGTATTCCTTCCAAGATGCTGGTCTATCCGGCCGATTTTATCCGGGAGTCTCAGGATTCGGAACGTTTTGGTGTGGTCAGTACCAAGCCGGTACCGGACTGGAAGCGGATTTCGGAAAGGGTCTGGGAGCAGATCGATTTCCATATTCAGATAGAAGACAGCCTGAATCAGATTCCCGGGCTCACGGTTTATAAGGGGACCGCTTCTTTTGAAGATAGCCATATTATTCGGGTGGATTACGGAGATAGCCGGGAGCCGGATTTCATTAAGGGGGGAAAAATCGTCATTGCCACAGGAGCCAGGAGCTTCGTGCCTGAACTTCCAGGATTGAAGGAAGCCGGTTATCTAACTTCCGAGACTTTTTTCGGAGATAAGTACCCGGGTCATCCCTGGAAAAGCCTGATCATCCTTGGAAGCGGAGCCATCAGCGCCGAATTCTCCCATATCTTTTCAGCCATGGGAACCGAAGTGACCTTGGTGGCCAGAAGCAGCCGGATCTTGAAATTGGAGGAAGAAGAAGTTTCTCTGTTTGTTCAGGATCGTTTTGCCAGGGATGGAATCCGGATCCTGACCGATACGGTTGCTCTGTCGGCAGTCAAGAGGGATGGATTGAAAGTCGTAGTGGTAGAAAATCGAGTCACCGGCGAAAAGCAGGAGCTGGCAGCAGAAGAAATCCTGGTTGCAATGGGAACCCAGTCCACTGCGGATCTGCTTGCTCCTGAAAAAGCCGGAATCCGGACGGATAACCAGGGTTGGATCGAAACCAATGAATATTTGGAAACCTCCAGGGAAGGTATTTACGCGATCGGAGATATCAACGGAAAATTCCAGCTTCGCCATAAGGCCAACCACGAAGCGCTGGTCCTGTCCCACAATCTCTTCAGCGGCCTGGAGCGTAAAGCCGCCAGTTACGATGCGGTGCCCTGGGCGGTTTTCACCCATCCCCAGGTTGCCAGGGTTGGAGCCACGGAAGCAGAACTGCAGAAAAAAGGGATTCCTTATCAGACCGCGAAGAATTACTATTCTGAAGTGGTAGCCGGCCGGGCTATGGGCCACAGGGAAGGGGATCCGGACAACGGATTCGTCAAGATGATCGTAGGGGAGGATAAAAAAATCCTGGGTGTCCATATTGCAGGACCCCAGGCAGCAGCATTGGTTCAGCCATTCGTCTATCTGATGAATAACGACTCTATAAAGGGATACGAGCTGATAACCGATTCCATGATCATTCATCCCTCCCTCAGCGAACTGGCGGGATGGACCTTTGAAAAAATCCAGTGGTAAGCTTAATCGTTGATCAATGAACCCTATTTGTCGTCATCGGACTGTTTCAGGACGATGGTTAAAAATTTGGTCATCAGCGGTGCGTAGGTGAAGGCAAAGGCAATGCTTGCACCAGCGGCCGCTTTTTTCTTATGGCCCTTGGGGACGGCTATGCCCATCAGGACACCCAGAGACATGAGACACAGCTTGAGCAGGCCGATATCCACCAGGGTTATCTGGGATTTATATTCATTGGCGGCATGGATCACTTTGTTCATTTTACAGACCTCCTTTAAGGTTTCCCTCGAAAAAACAGGACAGGTTCATCTTTCTTCTATCATATCAAATATGTCGATCAGATACAAAGGAAAGTTCAGGGAAGAATCCACAATTGTGCTTACAAAATCCCGAGGAATATGGTATACTATACATACAACGCGTAGTTTTGATAACGACATTCCAGTTGTCAGACCCGCGTTTTTCATATGGTGTGCTTTAATGAGAATTCGGAGGGAATCAAATGTTTGAAATTGGTGATTTTTTGATGTATGGGAAGACGGGTGTCTGCCAGCTGAAGGGAATCAGCAAAGAAGCGGTTCTGGACAAAAAAGAGGCAGCTTATTATGTTTTGCAGCCGGTGTTTAAAAACTGCAGTGCTGTCTTAAAAGTTCCGGTCGGCAATGAGAAGGTCAACATTCGGCCAGTGGCCAGCAGAGATCAGATTCTGGCCTATCTGGAGGAGATTGCATCCACGGAGCCGGTCTGGAATGATAATGACCGTAGTCGGTTTGCCGAGTACAACGAAAGTCTTTGCTCCGGATCCTGCCTGGAATGGTTGGATCTGATACGCCAGGTGTATCTGAAAAAGAAACAGGGAATGGGAACGAATAAAAAGGTATCCCCCCGGGACATCGGCATTTCCAAAGAAGCCAAAAGGCTCCTTCATGAAGAATTGGCCGTTTCTCTGGACATTCCTCTGGAGGATGTGGAAAAATACCTGAAACAGAGATTAAGCCAGTAACCAGAACGCCAATAATCGGAACAGTTTCCATGATTGGTTGCTCCGGAAGGATATTGTAGGAATATAGGGAAGCCTTGAATAAATCAGGGCTTCTTTTTTTATTTGTGGTATTGACAAGCACTCTGCAGAGGGATATATTATACTACGACAGATGTACTACTACAGTCGTAGTATTTAAAGGGGAGGTGAAACCATGATCAGCAGTGATGTGATACGGGGGTACAACGATACGATGATTCTCTTTCTGCTGCTACAGGAACCCTCCTATGGATATGAAATCTCCCGGAAGATCCGTGAACTTTCCGAAGGCCGCTATGTCATCAAGGAAACGACCCTTTACTCAGCCTTCAGCCGGCTGGAAAAAAACGGGTATATCGAGTCTTTCTATAGTGACGAAACCACTGAAAAGAAACGGACTTACTACCGGATTACCCACGAGGGGCTGGAATATTACCGGGAAAAATGTGAAGAATGGTATCTGACCCGATCGGTCATCGATTTATTTGTCAGAGACCGGAAGGAGGATTAGGAATGGAAATCATTAAGAATTATTTGGAGAATATGTTCACGGGTCTGCCGGATACGGAAGATGTTCGAAAAGCTAAAGCTGAACTGACCGGGATGATGGAGGATAAGTACAACGAGCTGAAAACCTCCGGAAAAGCGGACCATGAAGCCATCGGTATTGTCATCTCCGAGTTCGGAAGCCTGGAGGAAGTACTGGCTGAACTGGGATTGGATAATCCAAAGAAGATTGGAACCAAACCAGAATTGGTCCGTGTCACTTTGGAGCAGGCCAGAGAATACATGGAATACTGTCGGTCGGCTTCGGTTCGGATCGCCCTTGGAATTTTTCTGTGTATCTGTTCCCCCATCATGCTGATTCTGATTACCGGTATGCAGGAACAGGGGCTGCTTTTTATTGCTGAAGATCAGGCCGCCTTTGCCGGACTGGGCATCCTTTTTGTACTAGTGGCCCTTGGGGTTGCCCTGATGATCCTTACCGGGATGAAGGGAGCTCCCTACGAATTTTTAAAAAAAGAAGCATTCATTTTGGAGAAGAGGGCAGAGGCTCTTGTTCTGGAAGAAGAAAACCGGGCCCGGCCTGGGGAAGCGGTTCGAATCACCATTGGAGTCGTTCTTTGCATTCTTTCCGTGCTTCCTCTCTTCGCAGTATCCGCCTTTGCCCCTGAAGCCTATCAGGAAATGGTTCAGATCGGGGCAGTTGGACTGCTGCTGGGGTTTGTAGCAATCGGTGTGTTTTTATTTGTCTTTACGGGAATTCGTTCCGACGGCCGGAAGGTATTGCTGCAAAAGGAAGAATATGCACCAGACAGGAAGAAGGATAACCGAATCCAGGTGGTAGCGGCTATTTACTGGCCCTGCATCACCCTCATTTACCTGGCTTGGAGCTTTCTGACTTTCAACTGGGGATTTACCTGGATCATCTGGCCCATCGCTGGTGTTCTGTTTGGGGTCATCGCGGCAGCCTTGTCTGTCACAGGTGGGCGGAAAGAAGAATAAAAAGAAGTATCGTTTCCATTCAATGAGTTGAAAAAACTGGTGTCAGAGGGATAAAATCCTCGACACCAGTTTTTTGCAAAATTCATTGGTGGATTGTATTTACTCTGCCGCTTCCACCATCTCTTCCAGTGTTACTGAAATCTCCAGCGTTTTCCCGTCACGGATGATGGTAATTGGGATGGTATCCCCGGGCCGGTGGGCGTAGAGCCCGGTAATCAGCTGGGTCATGGTTTTAACGTCCTTTCCGTCCAGCTTGGAAATGACATCTTGTTCCTGTATGCCGGCTTTTGCTGCAGGAGAGTCCATGTAAATCTGAACGATAAAGACACCGCTTTCAGCGGAAAGCTTGTTTTCCGGGTAGGACTGGTTAAAGTCCTCCACGCTGATTCCCCGGATTCCCAGATAGGATCGGTTAAACTCTCCCTTGGTCTTGATTTCATCAATGATAGGCTTAGCCGTATTGATGGGGATGGCAAATCCCAATCCTTCCCCGGTCTGGGCCTTGGCAGAGTTGATGCCGATTACTTGACCCCGGCTGTTGAGCAAGGGGCCGCCGCTGTTGCCCGAGTTGATGGAAGCGTCGGTTTGCATCAATCCCTCCATGGTGGTCTGAGTCTGACCGTCGGATACGGTGATGGTCCGGTCCAATCCGCTGATGATTCCCTGGGTCACGCTTCGGTCGAAGGCCATTCCAAGGGGATTGCCGATGGCTGCAGCATAGGACCCGATCCGGACCTCTTCCGAATCCCCCAGTTCAGCAGCGGTTAAGCCTGTGGCCTGAATCTTCACAATGGCCAGATCGATGCTCCGGTCATTCCATAATACGGTTCCATTCACTTCCCGGCCATCATAAAGCTGCACGATGATTTCTTCTGCTTTTCCGTCACCCACCACATGGGAGTTGGTAAGGATATAGCCTTGCTCATCAACGATAATACCGGTTCCGGATCCCTGGGAGATGCCCTGCTGGGTTCCGAACCAGCTCTGATAAGTAATCCTTGATGTGGTGCTGATCCCAACCACAGAGGGAATGACTTTTTCCGCAATGGCTTCTGCCGTATTGAGAGAGTCACTTCCCGTAATTTGAATCGGGCTGTTGCCTCCCCTTGACGGAAGCAGATCCTGGCCGTAATAAAGGGCAGCCAAGCCTCCCCCAAAACCGGCTCCGGCGCTCAGCAGCAGGATCAGTAACAGTGCGGTTATCTTTAACCCATATCCCTGGCTCTTTTTCTCTTTCGGAGCCGGATTCTCCTGAAAATGGATATATGGCTGGTC
>JBLJBD010000185.1:0-3923 GCA_047637815.1 Anaerovoracaceae bacterium | reverse complement strand
ACTTTGTACCCAAAATGGACGGAGAGCCGAAGCTGATGGATGCCCGCATCTTCACTGATGAATTGATGGGTCTGAAAAAATAACTTAATGCCAATAATCTTTACCATAACCCCAAACAGAAAACCCTGCTTCACTCTGGAGCAGGGTTTTCTGTTATGTTGTAGGTGTTTAAAGGTTTATTCTTTACTTGAGCTGCTGATCCAGCAGCTTTCCCCGGACCCATCGAAGGATCTGGTAGGTGGCCGTCATGTCAAAGAGATAGCAGCCCAGCACTGCTCCATTGAAGATCTTTTCCCGCCGGGGAAGCTTATGGACTCGCTTGGCCAGGGGCTTTCCCTTTGTTTTTTCCAAGCTTCGGCAGGTACCCAGCACCAGATTTCCGATCAGGCTGATCAGGAGATACAGGCCGGTCACCGCGCAGGCGTGCTTTTTATAGTCCCAGTCTCTCAGCAGTTCTTTCATGGATTCCACCTTCCTTCCGGGGTTCTTATACTCTTATCGGGTCAGACGCAGCAGGGATTGGTACTTACTCTTTGCATTCTCTTCTGTCATCGCGAACAATCGATCGGCCACATCGGGGAACTCGTTTTCCAAGGAGGAATATCTGGTCTGATCCAGAATGAATTCCTTGAAGCTGGCAGTGGGTTCCTTGGAATCCAGCTGGAAGGGGTTCTTTCCTTCCAGCTCCAGCATCGGATTGAACCGATAGAGGTGCCAATAACCGGAATTGACGGCATCCTTCATGTTTTCCTGGGATTTTCCCATTCCCTTCTTCAGGCCGTGGTTGATGCAGGGGGAATAAGCGATGATCACAGAGGGTCCCTTGTAGGCTTCTGCTTCCTTGATGGCTTTCAGCAGCTGGGACTTATCCGCCCCCATCGCTACCTGGGCTACATAAACGTATCCGTAGGACATGGCCATCATACCCAGATCCTTTTTCTTGATTCTCTTTCCAGCTGCCGCAAACTTGGCGATGGCAGCCACCGGAGTGGCCTTGGAGGCCTGTCCCCCTGTATTGGAGTAAACCTCGGTATCCATGACCAGGATGTTGATGTCTTCCCCAGCGGAAATGACATGGTCCAAACCGCCGAAACCGATATCATAAGCCCATCCGTCTCCTCCGAAGGCCCAGAAGGATTTCTTGACCAGATAATCCTTTCGGTCCATGATATCTTTCTTCAGCGCTTTCTGAGTTTCCTCTGCCGGAGCATAGGATTCTAACGCAGCCAGCACGGCGTCGGTTTTCACTCGCGTCACACTGCCCTCTTCCCGGGTATCGATCCAGTCCTGACAGACGGTTTTCACTTCTTCCGGCGCACCGGCTGCTATCAGGTCTTCCATGGACTGTTGAATCTTATCTCTCATCTGCTTATCGGCGATGAGCATGCCGTATCCATATTCCGCGTTATCCTCGAAGAGGGAGTTGGCCCAGGCCGGTCCTCTGCCCTTTTCATCGGTGCAGTAAGGCATGGACGGTGCAGATCCTCCGTAAATGGAGGAACATCCGGTGGCATTGGCAATCATCATCCGGTCTCCGTAAAGCTGAGTAATCAGCTTGATATAGGGAGTCTCTCCACACCCGGAGCAGGCACCGGAGAACTCGAAGTAGGGCTGTACGAACTGGCTTCCTTTCAAGGTTTCCTTGTTGATTTTGTCTTCCTTGGAGGACAGGGCCGCAGCATAATCCCAGTTGGTCTTCTCCACCACCTGCTCGTCCAGGGGTTTCATGATCAGGGCCTTGGTCTTAGCCGGGCAGATGTCGGCACAGTTGCCGCATCCGGCGCAATCATAGGGGGATACCTGAATCTTATATCGGTAGCCGGCAAATTCCTTTCCGGTTGCTTCCAGGGTCTTGAAGGTATCCGGAGCATTGGCAGCTTCCTCTTCGGTGACCAGGAAGGATCGGATAGCGGCGTGGGGACAGACGAAGGAACACTGGTTGCACTGGATGCAGTTGTCGATCTGCCATTCCGGTACATAGGTGGCAATTCCCCGCTTTTCATAAGCACTGGTGCCACTGGGGAAAGTACCGTCTTCCCGGCCGCGGAAGGCGCTGACGGGCAGTTTGTCCCCTTCTTGTCGGTTCATGGGAACCAGAACCTCTTCGATAAAGGCCGGAATATCTCCGGATTTAATGACTTCTGCCTTGAGGTTCTTCCATGCATCAGGAATTTCAACCAGAACCGCTTCGGTGATACCCTTATCAACTGCGGCATTGTTCATATCCAGAATCCGCTGGCCCTTCTTGCCGTAGGCCTTTTCGATTCCTTCCTTCAGATACTTTACCGCATCTTCAACGGGGATGACTCCGGTAAGCTGGAAGAAGGCAGCCTGCATGATCATGTTGATCCGGTTGCCCAGACCAATTTCTTCGCCCAGCTTTGTTCCATTGATGATGTAGAATTTGGCTTCTTTTTCTGCCAGAACCTTCTTGATGTGAGCCGGAAGTTTTTCATCCAGCTCTTCCTTATCCCAGGTGCAGTTCAGCAGGAAAATCCCTCCCTGCTTCAGATCCGACAGCATGTCGTACTGAGTCAGATAGGCCTGCGCATGGCAAGCCACGTAATCCGCCTGATTGATCAGGTAGGTAGACTTGATGGGAGTATCCCCGAATCGCAGGTGGGATATAGTGACTCCCCCGGACTTCTTGGAGTCATAGGCAAAGTAACCCTGGGCATATTTATCGGTTTCATCTCCGATGATCTTGATGGCCGTCTTGTTGGCTCCAACGGTACCGTCGGATCCCAGGCCCCAGAACTTACAGCTGATGGTGCCGGCAGAACCGGTGGTAAAGGACGGATCATAGTTCAGGGACAGATTGGTCACATCGTCCTCAATGCCGATGGTAAAGGGTGCTGATGTTTTTTCTGCAAACAGGTTGTCATACACCGCTTTGATCATGGCCGGGGTCGTATCCTTGGACCCCAGTCCGTATCGGCCTCCAAATACCTTCGGAGCCTTTTCCTGATTGAACAAGGAAGAAAGGACATCCTGGAACAGGGGCTCTCCGAAGGCTCCCGGCTCCTTGGTCCGATCCAGAACAGCAATCTTCTTCGTGGTTTCCGGAAGGGCATTCAGGAAAAATTCGCTGACCCAGGGTCGGTAAAGACGAACCTTGACCAGACCGACCTTCTTTCCTTCGGCAAGGAGTTTTTCCAGGGTTTCTTCGATGGTCTCACAGACGGAACCCATGGCAACGATTACATATTCGGCATCTGGTGCTCCTACATAGTCAAAGGGATTGTAGGTGCGTCCGGTAATGCGGCTGATTTCCTTCATGTAGTTGACAACGACCTCCGGAACAGCATCGTAGAAGGGGTTGCAGGCTTCTCTGGCCTGGAAGAAGATGTCCGGATTCTGGGCTGTTCCCCGGATGACCGGATGCTCCGGATTGAGAGCCCGTTCACGGAAGGCCTGTACCTGATCCATATCCACCAGGGCATTGAAATCATCATAGTCGATGGCTTCAATCTTCTGAATCTCGTGAGAGGTTCGGAAACCATCAAAGAAATGCAGGAAGGGCACCCGGGATTTGATGGCGGACAGGTGGGCAATGCCTCCCAAGTCCATGACCTCCTGAACCGAGTTGGATGCCAGCATGGCAAATCCGGTCTGACGGGTAGCCATGACATCGGAATGGTCCCCGAAAATACACAGGGCATGGGTGGCAAGGGTTCGGGCCGAAACGTGGAATACGGCCGGCAACAGCTCTCCTGCCATTTTATACATATTGGGAATCATTAAAAGCAGACCCTGGGATGCGGTATACGTAGTCGTTAAAGCACCGGCTGCCAAGGAACCATGAACAGCTCCTGCAGCACCAGCCTCAGACTGCATCTCCGCTAACCGGACGGTCTGGCCAAAAATATTCTTCTTCCCATAAGCTGCCCATTCGTCCACCACTTCTGCCATGGTGGAGGAAG
>JBLJBD010000184.1:0-4778 GCA_047637815.1 Anaerovoracaceae bacterium | reverse complement strand
GAAAAAGATGGCCTGTTCAACGAAGTCACCAACGAAGATACTTTGAAAGCACTGGAATTGTTTACCGAGGACCTGGAGAAGCAAGCATTGGAAAACGGCATCCTGGATAAAGCCCGGGAGAACGCAGAAAAGGCCATCGAGGACTTATTCACCGCATTGGGATTTGAAACCGTAGTCATTCAGTGGAAATAAACAACTATTCCTACTATTTCATGAAAAGTTGAAAGGCCGGTGAAAAACATGAAGAAATCGAACCCGTTAAGCACCAAGATCCTGGTGGTGGTTACCTTTGCCGCCATGCTGACAGCCAATGCTCTGGCCAATATTTTACCCATCAATGGAAAATCCACCGGGGAGGTGTCTGATTCCTATGCCAATCTTTTCGCTCCGGCAGGGGTGACCTTCTCCATTTGGGGTCTGATTTACCTGCTGCTGGGAGCCTATACGATCTTTCAGCTTGATTTCTATAAAGTACGGGAAAGAAGTGAATCCGGAGAGCTGCTGGGAAAAATCGGGCTAGTCTTTGCCATCTCTTCCATAGCCAATACCGGATGGATTTTTGCCTGGCATTATGACATGATCCTTCTATCGATGGGGCTGATGATCATCATCTTGTTCAGCCTGATCTGGATCAACCGGGAAATTCGAAAGGTATCTTTAACGGATAAGGAATACTTGTTTATCCGTCTTCCCTTCAGTATTTATTTTGGCTGGATTACTGTGGCTACCATTGCCAATGCTACGGTTTACCTGGTCAGCATCGGCTGGAACGGATTTGGCCTGGATCCGGTCTGGTGGACCGTAATCATCCTGATCGTCGGCATCCTGATTGGTATCCTGACCATGTTCAGCAACAAGGATATGCCTTACGGTTTTGTTCTGATCTGGGCCTACGTGGGTATTTTTATCAAGCATACCAGTGAAGCCGGTTTTAACGGCCAGTATCAGGCTGTGATCAATACCGTGCTTGCCTGCCTGGCATTGCTGCTGGCTGCAGAAGCCTATGTGTTCTTCTCCAGAAAGGACCAGCTATTGAAGCGGATGAAGAACAACTAAAGTTTTTTGCTCCATTGCCGATAATCATTTAAAGAACCCATCGATAAGGAGGTGCAGGTAATGGCAAATGTGACGATGAATATTCCCGGCAGTCGGCCGGTGAACAAAGACCCGGGTGAACTGAAGGCTGGCAGAAATGCAGTAAAGGCTGAGAAGAATCTAACGGAAGGGCCTGGAGAAAAAAGCAGCAGCCTGAAAGCTGAAAAAGAGGATAAGGTTGAAATCCGGGGGAAACAGGAAGAACCAGTGACCTATACCAAAGAAGCTGGCCGAAAGGAGCTTTCTTCCGATGAAATCCGGGGATTGCAAAGAGCGGCAGAGCAGGCTCATGAGAATCTCAGAAGACTTGTGGAGAGGCTGATCCTGAAACAAACAGAAAAGGCTGATAAAATGGATAATGGGGGAGAAGATCAAGGGATTTCCAAGGATCCGACCGTTGCAGAAGTCCAATCTGCCAGTATTTTTGATGATCCGGAATTCGGGGTGGAAGCGGTCAGCGACCGGTTGGTGGACTTTGCTATCCGGGTGTCCGGAGGAGATACCAGCAAGCTGGAACTCCTGAAGGAAGCCATCCACAAAGGCTTTGAGGCTGCCAGAGAGCAGCTGGGAGGCGAACTTCCAGAGATTTCCCAAAGAACCTATGAGGCCACCATGCGGAAGATGGATGAGTGGGCCAGTCAGGGAGAGTAGACAAAACCCGGCCAATGGCCGGGTTTCTTATGTGTTTAGGGGTTTGCGAGTCAATACCTAATGGCTGGGATGCTCCTTTACCGTCATACAGGCTCGCATGAGAGCAGCCGTTACGTCCGTTTCGAACTGCTTTTTGAAGGATTCCAGCTGGACGTACTGCTTTCCCGCATGGGTGGTTACATACTTGGGTGTCAGGGCGTTTAAGGCTATAGCCATGACGTCATCTTCGCACTTTTCGCAGGTGCAGCACTCCATCAGTTTGATGACTTCGTGAATCTTTTCCTCAGCAAGGATTTGGGTTACATTAATGATGGCCATTGGTCTTCTCCTTTTCTAACGCACAGGGCATATGCCGTTGGCACATTCCTGATCCAATTCCCGGTCGTCTTCTCCCGTTTCAAACTGCTTGAGCAGAGAGGGGACGAAGGGTTTCATTTTTGAAAGCCGCTCTTCGTACTCTTCCTTGGTAATGGCTTCGTAGGGCAACAGCTCATAGAAGCTGTCATCATAAGGCAGGAAGGAAAGCGCGATGCAGTCATCCCAGTTGTTCCACAGCCATTCTTCCACCAGCTCCCATTCGTTGTCCCGGACATGGACGGTGATGGAGCAGTTGTGGTCCACATAGCTGGTCATGAACATTTTATAGATTTCCAGCTGTTCAATAGCCGAAACATCGGATTTGGTTTTTCCTTCCGGTGCCTTTATGGGGAATTCCACCACGTAGGTTCTGGCGTTCTCCCAGGTCTGGTTTACCTCCGGATGGACCGGCCATTCCAGTTTCATTACCACCTTGGCCAGGGGATCGTCAGCAGAAATCCGGACCCGACGGATATAATAGGGGGAATGGGAGAAGTGGACCCCGGAGCTGACTTCCGGCAGTTGGGAAAGGGTTCCTTCCGGTTTGACGGTGGTCATGAGCAGCGGGGCGTTGATGCCCATCTCTTTCGCATAGCCAATTCCCGCAGCATGTACCGCTTCCCTCAGAGTCCGGAGCAGCCGGGTCTGATCTGCTAAACCGTAGCCGATGGCGTTCATGGCATCCTGCCAGCCGGTGATGGAGCATCCCAGAAGCCGGTCTCTTTTCTGCACCGTGTCCCACCGATCCAATTCCAACTCCAGGCAGGTCATTCGCAGAGCTGCCCGGGCAGAGAGCCACATGGCCCGAAGAAGGCCGTCGATGTTCAAAACTCCGTCATCCTGGACGTAGGCCATGATGTTGACGGTGGTCAAATTGCACAGCCCGTTGGAATCCAGCAGAATCTCACCGCAGGGGTTGACCGTATTGAAATTTTCTCGCCTCTTGGCGGCGGCTTCCTGATTGACGAAGCCCGGTTCTCCCGAATTCCTCATGGCCTGCAGCATCCACCTTAGTTCGTCTCTGGAGGGCTTTTTCGTGAAATAGATGGAATTATTGCTGATCTGCCGATGGGCGATGGCCGGATCGATGACCCAGTTGCCCTCCTCCGTTCGGATATAGAGATTGCTCTTGGCGTTGATAGCCTCCTGATCCCGGGGATCGATGAGGACCATCTCTGCCGTACGGCGCACTCCGCCGGAAACCACATTTTCCCCGATGATGTTGGCAATGTCCAGGCAGTCGATGGGCTTTAACCGATAGATTTCATCGCCGCCCCGGTCAAAGACCTCCTTGATTTTCAGGAACATATTTTTAAGACTGTCGTGGCCGCTGGCCGTACCGCCGAAGACCTTCAGCTTTTCCCCCTTGGGCCGGACGTTGTTGTAATTGATATAGATGGTGTCCACATCCCGGTAACGCTTGGCGTAGTGGAGCTTGAAGAAGTAGTTCAGGGCATCCTGCCATCCTTCCTTGCTGTCTCCCACGACGATTTCTGCCACATTTTTCTTTTTCGTGAAATCCAGGGTAGTCATATCATCCCGTTCTTCCCGGGAGACCGGTTCGTAAGCAAGATGCATAACCTGAATGTTGGTTCGGAGAGAAGGCAGCTTGGCCACGTCCTCCAGGGTTACCCGAACCCCTACGCCGGCGCCCACCATCAACAGATAAAAGAGTTCGTCAAAGGAGGCAAAGTCGTCGATGACCTGACCGGCGCAATTAAAATTGCTCATCGGGTACCGGAGACTTGCTTCGGTACCGCCGGACCAGAAGGTTCTTCCGGACAGGAACTGACGCATATGATAGACGTTGTCAAACAGCTCCTCCGCTTCTGCCCGGGCCGTTCCGGGAACAATGTTGCAGTTGTATTCCACCGCCCGTCGGACGGTTTCCCACCAGTATTCCCGCCTTAGGTCATCGGAAAGCCACCGGGAATAAGTACGGTAATAGACGAAGCTGCCAAGGGGTCCCATCGGATTGGGCAGATGCTTATATTTGGTGATGAATTCATCCCGCAGTTTTGGCTGGCCCGCTTCGATTTCTTCCTTGCCGGCCCGCTCGATGGATTCTTTTTTTCGTTCCTTATCCCGCTCGTACCGGTAAATAATGTATTCCTTTGCCGCATCCCGACGATACTGCATCAGCAGATCTTCTACGATGTTCTGGATTTCGTCCACGGTGACGATTTCCAGTCCCTCTTCCTCCAGTGTCCGGGTCACTTTATAGGCCAGTTCTTTGGAAAGGGTTTCGTCCACCCCGGAAAGGGTTTCGGACATGGCTTTCCGTATGGCGTTGGCAATGGTTTCTTCCTTGTAGTCCACGATCATGTGGTTTCTCTTTTGTACTCTCATAATGCTGCTCCGTTCTTATCAGGGATAATCGATCATGGTACCGGACAGCTTGGATACCACTGCCCGGAAGTAACAATATTATATCCCAATCCGGAGAAAATGGATACCAGTTCTTGTGTAAAAAAACATAATATTTTGATAGAGGGCACAATATGTGGCTTTAACAACAAAACCAAAAGGACCGAAAAAAGAGACCGTTCCCAAAAGAGGAACCGGTCTCCATAGCCCCCTTAGGGGGTCAGTACTTTTTTCAGGAACTCTGCAGTCCTGGGGTTTCTGGGATTGCTGAACATTTCTGCGGGAGCGGCTTCCTCCATGATGATTCC
>JBLJBD010000183.1:0-2289 GCA_047637815.1 Anaerovoracaceae bacterium | reverse complement strand
CAGCTCCGGTCGACGCCGGTATTTCTGGAAGGGGAGGTCTCCGGAGGAATTCTGATGCTCTTTGATGTGACGGAAAAGCGGCGGGCAGAAAATCTTCGCCGGGAATTTACCGCTAATGTGTCCCATGAGTTGAAAACTCCTCTGACGGCCATTCTGGGTTATGCGGAAATCCTGAAGAATCGGATGGCAGAGGGAGAAGATGCGGTGGACTTTGCCGGACGGATTCATGAAGAAGCCGGATCCCTGCTGACCATGATTGAGGACATCATCCGTCTATCCCAGTTGGATGAAGGAAACATCCGAATCCCCATGGAGAGGGTGGACCTTTTAGAGGAAGCCCAAAAGGCTGCAGACCGGCTCCGTTCAGCGGCAGTACTTCAGGAAATCAAACTGGAGGTTAATGGAGAACAGGCCTTTATACAGGGTATCCCGGTTATGCTGGAGGAGCTGCTGGTCAACCTGCTGGACAACGCCATCAAGTATAATGTGGAAAAGGGCCGGGTGGACCTTCGGATTCTTAAAAAAGAGGATAAAGTGATCCTGGAGGTGGCGGATACGGGAATCGGAATCCCGGAAGAGCATCAGGAACGGATATTCGAGCGGTTCTACCGTGTAGATAAGAGCCACTCCAAAAATACGGGGGGCACCGGACTGGGCCTCTCCATCGTCAAACACATTGCCGCTTATCACAAGGCAGGCTTAAAACTGGAAAGCAAGGCAGGCAAAGGAACTACCATTAGAATTGAATTTCAGGCGGACTAATCCGCCTGTTTTTTTATGACATTCGTCGTAATCGTGAGAATCTTGTCCATGGTCACATCCTTATCATCGACGGGAACAGTTGGAACCACTTGAAAGTCGTAGGCCAGCGCGATTTTTGGAACACCGGGCTCCAGCCTTGGCAGGAATTGGTCGTAGCATCCTTTGCCGTATCCGATTCGACCTCCCTTTTCATCAAAGACGGATCCGGGAATGAGGACCAGATCAATGGTTTTAGGATCAGCGGAAAGCCAGAAACCGGGATCCGGTTCCGGCACCCCAAAGGAGGAAGGAATCAGGTGCTCTTGCCATTCCGACAGCCCTGCCGGCAGTTCATAGGGTATAATCTGAAAAGATTTATCCGTTAATGGAAGAACCAGTTTTTTGCCGTCCTGCAGGATCCGGTCCATCAGCAGGCCGGTGGGAACTTCCTTGCGGAAATCGGCGTAGATCATAATGCGCCGGGCCTGATCGTATACCGGCAGGGAGGTGACTTTTTCCACCAGTTCCAATCCCCCTCTGGCCAGATCCTCCGAATCCAGCAGAATCCGTTTTTTCAGGATTTCATTCCGCAGCCGGCTCTTTTCCATCTGCTTTTCATTTTTTTCTTTCGAATTGCTCCTGTTGGAAAACTCATTCATGGCGGTTCTCTCCTTCCTGTTCCAGCACCTGATGAAAAAATCGTTTCATCAGGGGAGTGATGTATTTGTTCTTATGATGGACTAGTCTGAAGGTCCTTTGGAAGGTGCTTTCAGGCAGAGGCAGCCGGTACAGCGTTCCGGATATCCGTTGCTCCCGGACCAGGCTCCCGGAAATCACCCCGATTCCAAATCCCTTTTCTGCTGCATGGATCAGGGAGCTGCTGTCTCCGCATTCCCAGCCGACTTTCCAGCCGATTTCTGCCGATGCCATGACACTTTCGAAAAGCTCCCTGGTGCCGGACCCGGGCTCTCGAACCAGAAAAACCTGATCCTCGAGAGATTCCAGTCTGGATATTGGGGCATTCCAAAAGGGATGGTTCTTACCACAGACCAAGGTCAGACTGTCCCGGCGAAAGGGGACTTCCACCAGCTCCGGGTAATGGACGGAACCCTCCAGCAGCCCACAGTCCAGTTGATTCTTCAGCAAAAGGACTTCCAGATCCCGGGTGTTGCGGACCACCGCCCGGAACTCTGCCTGGGGGACATCCTTCTGAAGTTGCTGAAGAAGAGAAGGCAGGAGCCAGGAACCAATGGTCATGCTGGCTCCCACTCGAAGAAGCCCGGCGTTTTCCTGCCGTTCCGATGTCAGCTCCATTTCCCCCAGAAGGGATTGGATGTGGCGGGCGTAACTGAGGATGGACTTCCCCTGTTCGGTGATGGCCAGGCTTCGGCCGAACCGCTCAAAGAGGGGAAAGCCGTAATGGTTTTCCAGCTCAGCGATGGCCTGGCTTACGGTGGGTTGGGAGATATAGAGCTGCCGGGAAGCTCGGGTCATGCTCCCCAGATCCGCAACTGCGATGAAGATTTCCAAATGACGAAAGGTCATAAT
>JBLJBD010000182.1:0-8444 GCA_047637815.1 Anaerovoracaceae bacterium | reverse complement strand
CTTCTCGGTTTTGAATGCCACGGAAAGGATACCTTCCCCGCCTACGGAGAACTGACTCCCGATGTGATTCGCAAAGCGGTCACCGGAGAAGAAAAAGAAATCCTGCCATTGGAATGCGGAAGCGTGGTGGATCGGCCGCCGACTCTTTGTGCCGGATGTCCTCACCGGGGATTCTTCTATGAACTGGGCAAGCGGAAGAACGTCATGGTAGCCGGCGACATCGGCTGCTATACCCTGGGCTTTGCGCCTCCCTACAACGCCATGGATTTCAACATCTGCATGGGAGCCAGCATCAGTGCCGGCCACGGAGCTCAGCAGGCCTTTGACCGGATCGGCAGCGACATGCGGGTCGTATCCGTCCTGGGAGATTCCACCTTCTTCCATACCGGCATCAACTCTCTGATTGAGGTGCTTTATAACAACAGCCGGACCGTGAACGTGATTCTGGACAACCGGATCACCGGTATGACCGGTCATCAGGAAAATCCCGGTTCCGGTCGTCATGCGGACAATTCCCCGGCTCCCGCCATGGACATTGAAGTCATCTGCCGGGCTCTCGGTGCCAAAAATGTGGTCACCATCGACCCCAATGACCTGAAAAAGGTTCGGGAGACCTTCAACTGGGCTCTGGCCCTGGATGAACCTTCCGTCATCATCACCAGATGGCCCTGTGCTCTGAAAAAGCTGATCCCCGAGGACAAGGAAGAATTCGTCGGAGTGTTCGAGGATAAATGCGCAGTGGATCCGGAAAAATGCATTGCCTGCAAGCTCTGCCTGAAGTGCGGATGCCCGGCGCTGGTATTCGATAAGGAAGCCAACAAGATGACCATCGACAGGCTTCAGTGCGTGGGCTGCGAAGTCTGCGCCCAGATCTGCCCGAAAAAGGCCATCGCAAAGGAGGGCAAGTAAGATGACAAATAGGAAAGAAGTAAAGAGCATTCTGCTTGTTGGAGTGGGAGGCCAGGGAACGATTCTGGCCAGCAAGCTGCTGACCCTGGGCCTGATGGAGCAGGGATATGATGTAAAGATGAGCGAGATCCATGGCATGAGCCAGCGAGGGGGTTCTGTTTCTTCCCAGGTTCGGTACGGGGAAAAGGTTTACTCCCCTGTCATCGAAAAGGGCAGTGCGGATGTGCTGGTTTCCTTTGAAAAAATGGAAGCCCTCCGGTGGATGGAATACCTGAAGCCCGGCGGTCAGGTCATCGTCAACGACTATAAGATCAACCCCATGCCGGTGCTGATGGAATGGCGGGAGTACTCGGACACCATTCTGGACGAAATTCAAAAAGCAGCACCGACAAAAGTGGTCCAGGCCAACGAAGAGGCCGAAAAGCTGGGAAATGGCAAGATCATGAACATCATCCTCCTGGGCGCCACCGTCAAAGCCATGGGCCTCCAGGACATCGACTGGAACCGGATCATCCGGGAGAACGTCAAGCCCGCCTTCATTGACATGAACCTGAAGGCCTTCGAAGTCGGCCTCCAACTTTAAGAACAGTTCTACAAATTGTCCGGTGTCGAAATTTGACGCAAGCAAAAATACAAGCGATTGCAACGCCTTCCGGAGTTGAACGCTTGTATTTTTTTGTCGATGTTGACCAATTTGTAGAAACGCTTATAAAGTTGGTTAGACGATCCGGTTCAGGGTGCCACCGGCCAGGAAGCTCTTTTGATTGTCCAGGCAGACTTGAATCAGGTATTCCCGGGTTTCTTTGGGGATCCAGGCGATGTGGGGGGTGATGATGGCATTGGGAAGGCCGATCAGGGGGTTGTCCCGGGCCGGGGGTTCGGAGGACAGGACGTCGGCTGCCAAGCCGGAAAGCTTGCCGGTCTTGAGGGCTTCAGCCACGGCGGCTTCATCCAGCAGGCCGCCTCTGCCTGTGTTGATCAGCAGGGCACCGTCCTTCATTCGGGCCAGGGTTTCCCGGTTGATGAAATGGCGGGTATCTTCGTTTAAGGGACAGTGGAGGGTGACCACGTCAGCAGCCAGAGCCTTTTCCGGATCTTCCCGGTACTTGAGGATCCGCATGCCCAGGGCTTCTGCGATTTCGGCTACCCGCTTACCGATAGCTCCGTAGCCGACAATTCCCAAAGTCTTTCCTGCCAGCAGGGTTAGGGGCTTTTTCGTGAAGCAGAAATCGGGAGCATCGAACCATTCCCCTTGCTGGACGGCCGTGTTGTGGAGGGCCACATGGTTGGTCAGCTCCAGGAGCAGGGCAATGGTGTGCTGGGCCACCGCATCGGTGGAATAGCCGGGTACGTTGGTTACGGCAATCCCCAGTTCTTTGGCGGTTTTAATGTCGATATTATCATAGCCGGTGGCGCATTCCGAGATGAATTTCAGGTTGGGGCAGCGGCGCATCATATCGCCGGTAATCTGGTTTCCGTTGACCAGGATGGCATCCGCATCTCCGATCCGCTCCAGGATCAATTGGTCCTTTTCCGTGTCCTCGGTCCGGTCGTAGACTTCATAGGTGCCAAACTGGTTGAAACCTTCCCAGGAAAGGTCTCCCGGGTTGGTGGTAAATCCGTCAATTATAACAGTTTTCATGATAAAAAGTCCTCCGTTTTTCCTTGATGTTATGTGTCATTTTACACTACTTTTAGTAGAAGGTCCAGCCTGAATATGGTATAATAGGCGGGATAAGACCAAACAGAAGGAGACGGGAATGTCCTGGGGAGAAATATTATTGATTGCAGTGGGATTGTCCATGGATGCCGTGGCAGTCTCCATGACCAACGGCATGGTGTACAACGGAATGAAAAAATCCCTTCAGCTTATGCAGCCTCTTGCCTTCGGAGGATTCCAGGCGTTGATGCCCCTCCTGGGGGGGCTTTTGGCAGGTGGCATCCTGGCCAATCTGGTCACTCGCTTCTCCGGAATCGTTATTTTGGGCATCCTGGGAATCATTGGAATCAAAATGCTGAAAGACGGCATTGCCAGCCTGCGGGAAGAAGTCTGCATACGGCCTGAGATGAACGGAAGGCTGATCCTGATCCAAAGTGTAGCCACCAGTCTGGACGCCTTTGCTGTAGGGATCGCCCTGAAACTGGCGGGAGCACCTCTGCTGGAGGCGGCTCTGGTCATCGGTGCCACCACCTTCATCCTGGTCATCTTTGCCATCATCATTGGGAAAAAATTCGGCGATTATCTGGGCTGCCGGGCGGAGATCCTGGGAGGAGCCATCCTCCTGCTCATCGGCCTGAAGGCCATTTTATAGAGATTGAACAGACAGGCCAACGCGCATAGAAATTGAGGTATTCATGAGAAACGACAATCGGAACAAGGACCAGTTGAGGACGATAAAGATCACCAACCAGTATCTGATGAGCCCCCAGGGCTCGGTGCTGATCGAGATGGGGAACACCAAGGTCATCTGCACCGCATCGGTGGAAGAAACCACCGCCCGTCACCTGAAGGGAACGGGACAGGGCTGGGTCACCGCCGAATACGGCATGCTCCCCGGGTCCACCGGCACCAGAAAACGGCGGGATGTACTGAAAACCGACGGGAGAACCGTAGAAATACAAAGATTGATCGGCCGGGCCCTTCGATCGGTGGTGGATCTTTCCCTGCTGGGGGAGCGGACCATCTGGATCGACTGTGATGTGATCCAGGCCGACGGAGGCACCCGCACCGCCTCCATTACCGGAGCTTATGTGGCCCTGGTGGATGCCCTGAAATGGCTGAAAAACCAGGGGATGATCCGGGAATGGCCTTTAAAAAGCGCCGTTTCCGCCATCAGCGTGGGAATCGTCGAGGGAGAAGCCCGTCTGGACCTGGCTTATGAAGAAGACTTTGCGGCCTCCGTGGACATGAACCTGGTCATGACCGACCAGGGAGAGTTCGTGGAGATCCAGGGCACCGGAGAAGAGGCTACCTTTACTGCGGCTCAGCTTCAGGAGTTGCTGGCTCTGGGAGAAAAGGGCTGCCGGGAACTGTTCCGAAAACAAAAGGAAGCCACTATGACCAAAATCGTGGCCGCTTCTCAGAATAAGCATAAAATCAAAGAAATCGAAGCCATCACCTCCCAGTTCGGCATGTTCATCCTCCCTCGAGACGAGGCCGGGGTGCCGGATATTGACATCGAGGAGGACCAGGACACCTTCGAAGGGAACTCCTACAAGAAGGCCTATGAAATCATGAAACAGTGCGGAGAAATCACCATTGCCGATGACTCCGGCCTGGAAGTGGATTTTCTCGACGGAGCTCCGGGGGTCTTTTCGGCCCGGTTTGCCGGAGATGCCTGCGACGACGAGGCCAACAACCGAAAACTGCTGGATATGCTGAAAGAGGTTCCGGCGGAAAAACGAACCGGTCGGTTCGTATCCGTAATCACCATGGTCTTTCCCGACGGAAAATCCCTGTCCGCCCGGGGCGAAGTGGAAGGCCACATCGCTTTTGAGAAGCGGGGAGAAAACGGATTTGGCTATGACCCCCTGTTCATCCCCCTTGGCCACGACCGGACCTTTGGGGAATTCCCCTCAGATGAAAAAAATAAGATCAGCCACCGGGCTAACGCGCTGATCAGATTGAGAGAACTGCTATGTCAGGAAAACGAGCAATGGATATCGTCCTTCTGATTGTGAAGGATTTAAGAGACCCCTATTTCAAAGGCTTTGCCCCACAAATCGCCTTCTATCTTCTTCTGTCTCTGGTACCGATTCTGTTGTTGCTGTCCCAACTACTGGCTTTCTTTTCTCTTTCGATGGACTCCGTTCAGTTTCTCCTGGAAGCTTATGGAACCGATGGAGTTCGGGAGACTATCGAGGAATTTTTATCCTACAAACCCAACGGGACCATGAACTTTGTTTTCCTGGCTGTTACCCTTTGGGCTGCATCCAGGGCTCAGTTTTTCCTCAGCAAGATCGCCAACTATTCCATCACCGGAGAACTGGCAGGCCGGGGCTATATCCGGGAGCGATTGCGAGCCATCCAAACCATCCTGCTGACCCTGTTCACCATCGTGTTTTCTCTGTTGATCATGGTTTATGGCCAGGTGCTGCTCCAGTGGGCAGCTTCCCTTCTTCAGGAGTGGTTCGATTTTCAGTTTACGGTTCGGGAATTCTGGTATCACCTCCGCTGGCCGGTGGCCATGGTCCTGTATTTGGCTACCGTCAGTTACGCTTACTACATGTTGCCCACCGTCCGGGTCCGGTTCAGGGAGATCCTTCCCGGCAGCATCTTTGCCGCGGTTTCTATGCTGATCGTGACCAGCCTGTTCAGCCTGTATGCCACCAATGTGGCCAACTATTCCCTGCTGTACGGATCCCTGGCTTCCCTGATCGCCATGATGATCTGGTTCTATCTGCTGGGATGGACCCTGGGGCTGGGGGTCATGCTCAACAAAGCCTGGAGAAGCACGAAAGTCAGCTCCCAAAAGGAATAAACCTGTTAATGATTTACTGCCGATAACAATAAGGAATTCAGGAAAGGAAACAGTGAAACATGGACTATTACATCGCGAGACAGCCCATCTTTGACAGAGAACGGAAAGTAGTGGGCTATGAGCTCCTTTATCGGGAAAACGGAGAAAATGCCTATCGGGGCCAGGATGAAAATATTTCAACCATGGCGGTGATCCGGAATGCCATGCTTTCCAATTTTCACTCCCTCACCGAGGGAAAGCGGGGAATGATCAACTTTCCTCCCGATCTGATCGTTGAGAAATACCCCTTGCTGTTTTCCCCGGAAAATCTGGTGGTGGATCTGCTGAACCCCGAGGAAGGGGGAAGGGACTGGGAAGAGGCGGTTCTGGAAATGGGCCGGAAGGGTTTTGTTTTCTCCATGGATGCAGTCAAAGCGGAACCCGCCGATTCGGAAGAATCCCCGTGGCAAAAACAGGTGAAAATGGTCCTTCAGATGGATTTTCTCAATACGCCGCCGGAGGAATGGATGAATCTGGTCCGCAAGGGCAGGGTCTCCGGACGACAGCTGATGGCCAAGAAGATCGAGACCCAGGAGGATTTTGATGCAGCTACCCGACTGGGATTTGATTATTTCCAGGGGTACTATTTCTCCCGGCCGGTGATGCTCAGCGGCAAGGACATTCAAACCATCCGGGTCGTCTACTTTCAGATCCTGGATGAACTGGCCAAGGAATCTCCCGATTTCAAAGAACTGAGCCGGATCATCGAAGGAGATGTTGGCCTTTCTTACAAGATTTTAAAACTGATCAACTCGGTGGCCTTTGCCGGATCCACCGAAATCGAATCCATCCATCAGGCGGTGGTGCGGATCGGTTTGGATGAACTGCGTAAGTGGATCATCGTTCTGATGATGAAGGACCTGTCCGACGGAAAATCCGATGAGCTTCTTCAGCAGTCTTTGGTTCGTGCCAATCTGATGGAAGCCATGGCCGACCACCTGGGCCTGGGATCCCAGAAACGGATTGCCTTCCTCACCGGTCTCTTCTCTCTGCTGGACGTGATCATGGACCGCCCTATGGAAGAAATCATGGCCGATTTGGCCCTGAAGGAGGAAATCAAGGATGCGATCCTGGGCAGAACAAGGCTTTACCGGGATATGCTGCGGGCCATCCGCCTCTACGAAAACGGAGAGTGGGAGGATTACAAGGAACAGATCCTGGAGCTGGGTCCGGTGATGCCGGAGATGGCCATGAATTATATCAAGGCCCTGGAATGGGCCCGGGAGTTGGTCGAACAGTAAACAAAAACCACCTGGAACCGGAGGGTCAATGCCTTCGGAAACAGGTGGTTCTTTTATTTTCTGTAAGTTTTTGTGTTAGAGCCGGTTCGCCGGCTTATTTCAGGACCCGGATGGCAATGATGCCGTCGATGGCCAGCTTTTCCCGAAGGGAGGCTTCATCCACGTCAGAATCCAAATCGATCAGGGTGCAGGCGTAGTCCCCCTTGCTCTTGTTGACCAGATCCCGGATGTTGATTCCTTCGTCCGCCAGGATTCCGGTAATCTTGCCCAGCATGGTGGGGATGTTCTTGTTCAGGATGCAGATTCGCTGGCCGTGGCCCGGGATGAACTCGCCCAGGGATACGTCCGGATAGTTGACGGAATTGGTGATGTTGCCGTGTTCCACGTATTCCATCAGCTCCTGAGCAGCCATCTCTGCACAATTGTCCTCGGCTTCTTCCGTGGAAGCTCCCAGATGGGGAATGCAGATTACATGCTCCTGATTGATCAGGTCGTCGTTGGGGAAGTCGGTGACATATTTTCGGATCTTGCCGCTCTCAATGGCCGCCAGAAGATCAGCATCCTTCACCAGGTTGTCCCGGGAGAAGTTCAGTAGGACGGTTCCTTCCTTGAAGAGTTTGAATTTTTCTTCGTTGAACATGCCCTTAGTCTCGGCCATGGAAGGGACGTGGATGGTGATGAAGTCGCACTTGGGCAGAATCTGATCCAGATTCTTGGCGATGTTTACCGTATTGGAAAGCTCGTGGGCAGCCCGCCAGGTGATGAAGGGGTCGTAACCGATGACCTTCATGCCCAGGGCTTCTGCCGAATTGGCCACGGTGATGCCGATGGCACCCAAACCAACGACCCCCAGAGTCTTGCCCTTGATTTCCGTGCCGGCGAACTGGGCTTTCCCCTTTTCTACTTCTTTGCTTACGTTTTCGTTGAGCTTGCAGGCCCAGCCGATGCCTGCAGGAATATTCCGGGCGGCCAGGAACATGCCGGCCAGCACCAGCTCTTTAACGGCATTGGCGTTGGCGCCGGGGGTGTTGAATACCACGATTCCTTCCTGAGCACATCGGTCCAGGGGAATGTTGTTGACGCCGGCACCGGCTCTTGCGATAGCCAGCAGATTTTTTGAAAAGGCCATTTCGTGCATGTCCTGGCTGCGGACCAGAATGCCGGCGGCCTCTTCCAGGTTATCGGTGATGGCGTAGTTTTCGTTAAAACTGGCCAGCCCCACCGGAGAAATCTTGTTCAGTGTTGCGATTTTGTACATATGTTATACACCCTCCTGATCTGTTAAAAGATAAATTAATACCGATTATACCACTTTACTGATATGGAGTAAAGTGGTATAATATCTACCTATATTAACAAAAAGATAAGGGGTGAAATGAATGAGCAATCAACAAGAAAGAGTGTATAATTTTTCCGCAGGTCCCTCCATGCTGCCGCTGGATGTGATGCAGGACATCGCCAGCCAGCTGACCAATTATGAAGGTTCCGGCCAGTCCGTTATGGAAATGAGCCACCGGTCTCCCGAGTTCGAAAAAATCATCCGGGAAGCAGAGGAAGACCTTCGGGAAATCATGAATATTCCGGATAATTACAAGGTCCTGTTCCTACAGGGCGGCGGAACCCTTCAGTTCGCCATGGTTCCCCTGAACCTGCTGCGAAGCTCTAAAAAAGCCGACTACGTGGTTACCGGAGCCTGGGCTCAGAAGGCAACTGCCGAAGCCAAAAAATTCGGTGATATCCGGATTGCCGGTTCTTCGGAAGAACAGAATTTTAC